>NZ_JBXDLD010000006.1:0-15912 GCF_056820425.1 Priestia sp. KCTC 13724
TGCAAAGATAAAATTACTGAAAATTTAGATTTTTATAAAGCGCTGAATTATTTTAATGCGACACTAGTGATCTTAAATCTATATTTTAAAAATTTCATTGTTTTTAAAATATTTCTGATTCATTTGAAAAAAGTCGAAAACCCGTGTTAGAAGATTTGTATGCGGAGCTTTTTTAGGTGAAAAGACATATGAAAAGCACAAAAAAATAGCCGATACATACGGTAGAAAAGATATGTCGTAAAGCGACTTAATGGAGCGTGAATCTATGAAAATTCAGCAGTCATCCCATTCGTTGCATCACGCGAGTGCGCCTTCGGCAACTACAATTGCAACAGAAGATACGCTGCAAGGAATAGTTAAGGAAGTAATGAATGAAAAAGAAGTGCTTATGCAGGTAAAGGGACGTGAAGTACCCGTTCGCCTAGACCAGCCAGTGCATGAAAATGATCATATCAAAATAAAAGTAACGCATGTAAAAGAAGGTTATATAGAAGGACAAGTTTTATCGAAAATACCAACAGAAAATTTTGAGGAACGAGTCAAAAGACCAACTATGCCAGCTGCTTCAGAGCAAGTACAACAAGCTGCTCGAAGGCTTAAAAATGCTGGATATCGTGTAACAGAATCTTCGATGATGGCGCTAGAACGTTTTTTTACTATAACAAATTGCTCAGCTTCACAAACAGATGAAACGATTTCTGCTCTTGTGAATAAAAAGCTAGAAGTGACGGTAAATCACCTTACTGCAATTCATGAAGCTCTTCATGGTGATGCATTAAAAGAGCTTTTTAAAGAAGCGGTTGCTAATCGACCGACTTTGCCATCAGAGCTACAAATCAAGGTTGAGGGAGCCTTAAAAAGTGTGGAAGCATCGACTAAATCCCCCTTTAGCCAAGAGGAAATCACCTTACTGCTTCAGCGTCTAAAAACAGGTGATAGCGTAGGAGATATTCTTCAACAATTAAAAGAAGTTAAAGAAATACCTAAGAATATTGTAGAGCAATTACAGCGGATTTTTCGAACGAGTCAAGACGTCACAGCGAGCGGACTTAAAGAGTTGAATCGAGATGACTTGCTGAAAAATATCCCTCTAACTAAACAAGAAGTGCAGACTTTACTTCTTGAATTAAAGAGTAACGGTGTACCGCAAGAGGTCCAGCAAAAGCTACTAGAAGGCTCAAAGCTGCAAGAACTTGTTCTTCAGCGGATCAGTGATTTGTTAATGGCGCTACATTCAAAACAAGCAGATGCAAAAAGTGTTCAAGAAGCGCTTCATTTGGCTGTACGTACGTTTAGTCGTGAACCGAATATAAAAGTTGCTCTTGAGCACCTTTCGAATCAGGTGTTACCAGCTTTACAGTCTCATCCAGCACATGCTGAAAAAGTAAGCCAAGCTCTTGGTAAGGCAAGTGAATTGGCAAATCAGCATAAAGAAATGGCTGCTAGAAAGCAAATAAATGAGGTGCTAGTGGCTATTAGCGAGAGTTTTGAACAACCATCAGCAAAAGAACTACCTCTTCATGTTGCTACAAAAGATGTGGTTGTAACGGTTGTGACAGAAAAACTGGCGTATATCACAAAAGAATTTCAAAATGTACAGCAGCAGGTAAATCGTCAGCTTCTCTATGTTGCAGATTTGCTTCAAGAATCAGCACCTTCAGCAAAAATGAAGGCGTCACAGCTATTAGAAGCAACCGTTAAGCAGCTTGATAAAGCCATTTTACAAAGTGATTTCATGCTATATGCAGATATGAAATCTGAAAAAGAAATGTTAAAGGCTAGTCAACTTCTTCAAGAAGCGAAAAGTCTATTAGCACAGGGAGATCGCTCTCAAGCTCATAGCTTAGTTATGCAAATCAAAGAAATGATTAAAGGAATGGATTATAAGCCTTCTCACCAAAAGATGATGCATTTTGTTCAAGACGAGTTGTTTTCAAAACTTGCTTTACCAGGGGTTAGCGTTGCTGATGAGCCAGAAATAGGAGCCAGAGATATCTATGAAACCGTAAAGAGATTGGGGTTTCAGCGTGAAAAAGAGGCATTACATGTGCTACAAGGACACCAGCAAGCATCCACAGCTGATGTGAAAAGTGGCCTGTTAAAAGGAGAATATGCGAGCATGGTAGCTCAAACAGCTGATTCAGCTCTTCAACATATCACAGGTCAGCAGCTTTTAAACAAGCATGATTCTTCATCAGCGCAGCAGCTTTATATGCAGCTACCTTTTACGCTAAAAGGTGAAGTAGGAACGATGAAAGTATTTATTCAGTCAAATAAAAAGCGTGAGAAAATTGACTGGGAAAATACAAGCTTATACTTTCTATTTGAGACGAAGCAGCTCGGTGAGATTGGCGTGATGTTAAAAGCATCGGATCGCAATCTATCCATTTCATTTGAAACGAACAGCGATGCGTTTGCATCCAACGCTGATACGGTTGTTGATGAATTAAAGGGTAAAATTGAAGCAATTGGTTACGCGATTACGGGAGTCTCCTATGCAGAGCTACGAAATGGAAGAGAAGACGAAGTGAAAGCACCAATTAAGAAACAAATCCCAATGCTTTCAATGAAAGGGTTTGATTATTCAATATGAACTACCAATATATTAATACAGCGAATCGGAGGCAAAAGCGAGGTCCTTCTGCAACGGTCATTCGCTATGAGCAAGGAGAGGGAGCACCAAAAGTTGTTGCGCAAGGGTCAGGTTCGACGGCGAATCGAATTCTCAACCTTGCAAAGCAGCATGATATTCCACTGCAAGAAGACGAAACGCTTCTGACAAATTTGATGGATATTGAGCTAGGAGATCAAATCCCCCCGCAGCTGTACGGAGTTATTGCCGAAATTCTTTTATTTGTAAAAAAAGTCGAGGATATGAATGAAAATGGCTACTAGACGTGCCGATAAGTAAAAAAAGGAATACACAAGGGAGATAAGATGAATTGGACTTTTTAACGGAAGAGCTTCTTTATCAAAAAACATCGCAGCAGCTAACGGCTATGCTGTATGAAAAAGCGATTTTAAATATTGAAGAAAGCATTGAACATATTCATAACAAAGATTTCTATACAGCAAATGAAAATTTAAAAAATACAAGTGATATCCTTCATCGCCTAGGCGTCGGCTTGAAATATGAAGCAGGTGTTATTGCGGAGCAGCTTGATACGATTTATAACTATGTAGCAGAACGAGTGGTAGAAGGGAATATGAAGAAGGATATTACGATTTTACAAGACGCTCATCGCGTTCTAACTGAAATTTCAGCTGCTTGGAATAAGGCAATGAGTGAAGAAGTAGCCCAAAAGCGACCGAGCGTTCATAGAAAACTATCGTCTTATGAGAGACAAATTAGCACAACGACATTATAAAAAAGGAGCTTATTCAATGAGAATCAATCATAATATTCAAGCGTTAAATGCTTATAAAAACTTATCTACGAATCAAATGAATACGTCGAAAAGCTTAGAGAAACTATCATCTGGACTTCGTATTAACCGCGCAGCGGACGATGCAGCAGGATTAGCTATTTCAGAGAAAATGCGTTCTCAAATTCGCGCTTTAGATATGGCAGAACGCAATGCATTAGACGGAATTTCACTCATTCAAACAGCAGAAGGCGGCATGCAGGAAGTGCACAGCATGCTTCAGCGTATGCGTGAACTAGCCGTCCAGTCTTCAAATGGCACGTACCAAGATACGGAAGACCGTGCGTATTTAGATGCTGAAGTGCAGCAGTTAAAGCAGGAAATCGACCGTATCGCACAAACAACACAATTTAACGGTACAAATTTATTAGATGGGAAAACAACGAATATTCAATTTCAAATTTCACCAGAGGCTCCGAGCTTAGCGTTAAAGTTAGCTAAAATTGGTGACGTTACGACGGCAACTTTAGGTCTTACGACAACTTCTATTACAACCGCAACAAATGCAACAACTGCTATTACTCAGCTTGATAAAGCGATTGCTGCTGTGTCAAAAGATCGCTCAACGCTTGGTGCTGCACAAAACCGCCTTGAGCATGCGATGAGCAATATCAGTACAATGAGTGAAAACTTAACGGCTTCTGAATCGCGAATTCGTGACGTGGATATGGCACAGGAGATGACGGAGTTTACGAAAAACAACATTTTAAATCAAGCTGCGCAAGCGATGCTTGCACAGGCTAACCAGCTTCCACAAGGAATTTTACAGCTGTTAAAATAATGGATTATGAAAACGAGAGAAAAGCACGATGCTTTTCTCTTTTTCCTGTATAATACAAGTAAAAATGAAAGAGGAATAGAAATGGATGTTCAGCGAATTAACGGACTGACAAATCAACCAAACGTTTCTAAAGCGAAAGAGGTTCAAGAATCAATTACGTTCACGGACGTTATGGCTAAAAAGCAGCGTGACCTCACCCATGAGCGTTTATCACAACTGGTGACAAAAATCGATGAACAAGGTCGTCATCTAGCCAAGAATCAGACGGTTGATGTGCTTCGAAAGTACAAAGCCCTGGTGAAAGAGTTTATGGATGATGCAGTTAAAAATGGCTTTGAACTGCATGAACAGAGAGGCTTTAACAGAAGAGGAACGACAAAGGTATATAAGCTTGTAAAAGAAGTCGATCGTAAGCTTGTTGATCTAACAAACGACGTGCTAAATAAATCAACGAATGAGCTTCAGCTCTTAGCAAGAGTAGGTGAAATCCAAGGTTTATTGGTCAACATCTATACGTGAAAAGAGGGAAGGTTAAAAGGGCTTTCTTTGTTTTTGTAAACATGCATTTTAAATTGAAATGTTGTAAAATAGAGTGAACTTATTTTTAAATAATAAAAAAGGATGGACCCTTTCAAATGAAAACGGCAATTATTACTGATAGTACAGCGTATATATCAGAAGAAGTGCGCGCTCAACATGACATACATATGGTACCGCTTAGCGTTATTTTTGGTAATGAAACTTATCGTGAAGAAATAGACGTAACGGCGGAAGAATATTTTCATAAAATTAAAGATGCCAAAACATTGCCAACAACCTCTCAGCCTCCAATTGGTGAGTTTGTTGAACTGTATGAGCAGCTACAGCGTGATGGTTATGAGTCAGCGGTCGTTGTGACGCTCTCAAGTGGGATTAGCGGAACCTATCAAGGGGCACTTTCAGCAAGCGAAATGGTTTCAGGTTTTGACGTACAAGTATATGATTCTGAAATTAGCTGCATGGTGCAAGGCTTTTATGTTCTTGAAGGAGCTAAAATGGCGGAAGCTGGTCGTACGCCAGCAGAGATTGTGAATCGTTTTGATGAAATGAAAACGTCTATACGCGCTTACTTTATGGCAGACGATTTGTCACATTTGCAGCGTGGAGGGCGCTTAAATGCAGCTCAAGCGATTATTGGAAGTTTGTTGCAAGTTAAGCCACTGCTTCACTTTGTTGACAAGAAAATTGTTCCTTATGAAAAAATTCGTACGAGAAAGCGCGCGTTAAAACGTATCGTAGAGCTACTGGATGAGGATGCACGTGAGCTTGCGCCAATGAAAGGTGTAGTGATTCATGCGAATCGTCCTTCAGAGGCAGCGGAATTTAAAGCAAAACTGCAAGAAAAGTACCCTCACATTGAGTGGAGTCTTTCATACTTTGGACCTGTTATTGGTACCCATCTTGGAGAAGGTGCCATCGGTGTTGGTTGGTATAAAGAATAAAGCCAAACTAACTTTTTGTTAGTTTGGTTTTTTTATTGCAGGAATTTAGTCAGTTCATCTCGTACTAGTTAGGATGAAAGGAGCGATGTTTTTGCGATTTATCCTACATGACAATCAGTTAGTACCGAATGGTTCACAGGAAGCGCAGGCCATTTCACGGCTGCCTGAATGGCATACACCCGCTGTTAACCCTACATTTTCATTTAATGCAAGCCTCCAGCAATTCCTCGTTGGCAAGCAACTACTCCCTGATGAACTAGCTTCATTTTCTTTTTCTACTCTTCATGAACATTACGAACAAGGCTATATCCACTATCAAAAGTCAATTGTGAAAAAAGACGTGATGACCTGCATGCGCTGTGGAAATCAGCAGCAGCACTTATTTGCTTCGTTTCACTGTGGTCGCTGTTACAGCACATGTACGTATTGCCGTGCCTGCATTGGGATGGGGCGGGTATCGGAATGTACGCCTCTTATCACGTGGAAAGGGCCTCCTTTACATGAGGTTTCTTCACCAACTCTTACGTGGAAAGGAAAGCTCTCTCCTGCTCAGCAAACGGCTTCTAGCCAAATGGTAGAAGCCGTACATTCAAAGCAAGAGCTGCTCGTGTGGGCAGTTTGTGGAGCTGGAAAAACGGAAGTTCTCTTTGAAGGTATTTCAAAAGCGCTTGCTTTGGGTAAATCGGTATGCGTCGCCACGCCGAGAACGGACGTAGTCCTGGAGCTTCATCCAAGGCTTCAACAAGCGTTTCAAGAGTTGGAAGTAGTGGCTCTTTACGGTGGAAGTGCTGATAAAGGGAAGCACTCTTCTCTGATCCTCACAACTACTCATCAGCTTTTGCGTTACTATGAAGCATTTGACGTCATGATCATTGACGAAGTAGATGCATTTCCTTATTCAGCAGAACCAATGTTGCAGTATGCTGCCCACAAAGCTCGTAAAGCAGAATCAACCCTTATTTACTTAACAGCAACTCCCAGTGAAAGTCTTAAGCAACAGGTTAAAGAAAATAAGCTAGCAGCTGTCAAAATACCGGCTCGCTATCACCGCTATCCCATTCCGATACCTCGTTTTGTATGGTGTGGCAACTGGCAGAAGAGGCTTGTTAAAAAGAAGTTACCTTTTACCGTATTGAACTGGATCAAGCAACGAGTTTGCGATGATAAGCAGTGCTTTGTTTTTGTACCAAAAGTTAAATGGGTTCAGCCCGTTGTAGAACTCATTCAACAGCTAACGCCAAGGGTGGCTGGGGTGCACGCAGAAGATAAGGAGCGAAAAGAAAAGGTAAAAGCATTTCGTGAGCAGCAGTATACCATTTTGGTTACAACAACCATTTTAGAACGAGGGGTGACTGTCCCCAATATTGATGTCGCTGTAGTAGGTGCTGAAGATGAAATTTTCACTGAAAGCGCGCTCGTTCAAATTTCAGGCCGAGTGGGTAGAAGCGCAAACTTTCCAGCGGGAGATGTGGTCTTCTTTCACTATGGGCAAACGGTTGAAATGAAAAAAGCGAAAAAGCATATGGTAGATATGAATGATATGGCAAAAGAACAAGGTCTGATCGAAACATGACATGGTGTCTGCTATGTCATGAGTCAATTCAATCTGCTCATAGCTTCTCATCTCTGATTTCTCCACAGCAAAAAAAGATGCTGTGTGAAACGTGTCAATCATCTTTTAAAGGGCTTTCAGAGCCACTTTGTAAACGCTGTGGAAGAATGCTTAATGAGCTTCCTATAGCTTATTATGAGGGTGAATATTGCATCGACTGCGTCCAATGGAAGAAGAAGAAATCACCGTTGATTCGGAATTATTCATTATATAAATATAATAACTTTTCAAAAGAGCTAATGGCGTTGTTTAAATATAGAGGCGATTACGAATTTCATAAAGCATTTACGGTCGATTTCGCTCGGCTTTATAAGCTGTATAGTCCGGAAAATCCCGTACTGGTTCCGATTCCTTTAAGCGACGAGCGAATGTATGAGCGTGGGTTTAATCAAGCGGAAGCGTTGGCATCTTTACTCCCGGCAGAAGTAGCTTACCCTCTTACTCGTAAGCATACGGAGAAACAAGCGAAGAAAACGAGAGAAGAAAGGCTACAAAACCATAGGGTGTTCGAGCTTGTGGATCCAGAGCTGGTTACAAACAGAAACGTCATTTTAATCGATGATTTGTACACAACGGGCGTTACGTTACACGAAGCAGCACTTTGTCTAAAAGATGTGGCAGCAGCAATCTATTCTTTTACAATTTACCGTTGAAAAAATAAGCGGTTCAGCCGATACAAAAGGAAATGAGAAGAGAAAGGGAAAAGGAGCATGTTAACGAATTGTTTACGTTGTGGAAGCTTATTTGTTCAAAGCGGAGCGCGCAACATTTGCCCGAGTTGTTATCAGGAAGAAGAAGGTCAGTATGAGCGCGTGGTTACCTTTTTACGAAAGCGAGAAAATCGAACTGCAACCATGTATGAAGTCGTTAAAAAAACGAACGTACCCGACCTGCGCATTCAGCAGTTCATTCAGCAGGGAAGGTTGCTGATAGCTAAATTTCCAAACCTAGGCTACCCTTGCATAGAATGTGGTCAAAGTATTAGAGAGGGAAAGCTTTGTCATAATTGCGCTCAGCAGTTGAAAAATGACCTAGCAAAGCACGAAATAGAAACAAAATGTCAAAATGAACGACAGGATCGATTATCAACTTATCGTTTGAAAGATAAATAATCTAGACATAAAGAACTGGTTATCTTTTTTTGGTGAAGGTAATGGTTCTTAAGACCTTTTTAGTTTGGGTACAAAATCGTACTTATTTTGAAGCTTTTTAGCGTGTTTGTGCATTTAGTCTCAACTTTGAGCGAGTTGCTAAATGTTTAATTCAAAGCTCCGATATAATGAGTAGATAGATAGCGGATACAAACTTTAAAGAGGTGACCAAAGATGAAGATAAATTCAACTCATTCTAGCAGAATAAATCCATATCAAAAGGCAGCTGAAAAAATGGAAAAAGCTCAGCAAACAGGAAAACGAGATGATGTGCAAATTTCAAAAGAAGCGAAAGAGCTTCAGCAAATGAGTACAAATGCCACAGAGCGCTCAGCAAAGATTGAACAGTTAAAGCAGCAGATTGAAAATGGGGCATATAAAGTTAACGCAGAAGAAGTGGCGAAAGGGCTTATCAACTTTTATAAAAAATAAAGGGAATGACAAAAATTGAATAACGGGAAACTGACTGAAATTTTAACGAAGCAAATCGCATTGCATAAGAGCTTATTAGCTTTAACAGACAAGAAAAAGGCAATTATCATCAGCCAAAATATCAAAGAGTTAACCCATGTGCTTAAAGATGAGCAGACGCACGTTGCGGCGATAGAAGCTTTGGAAAAACAGCGCATGTTGCTCATGGAAAATATCGCACAGATTGAACAGGCCATTACCCTTCAACCACTTCAAAGCCAGCTCATTGAACTTATTGAAAGCATTCAGAGGAAAAATGAGTTAAATCAACAACTGCTAACACAATCTCTGCAGCTCATTAATCTTGAGCTTGACTTATTAACCTCATCTCAACAAGCAGATTCATATAATTATACAAAAGCAGAAAACGATGTACCATCACTTACACAAGCATCTACCTTTCAGTCAAAAGCGTAGAGAATGAAGGAGAGAATGTAATGATTTCAACTTTTCATGGGCTGCAGGTTGCAAAGAGAGGCATGGATGCGCAGCAGTCAGCACTATACACAGTGGGGCAAAATATCGCCAATGCTAACACGCCAGGCTATACTCGTCAGCGTGTTACGTTTGAAGCGAGTACGCCTTACCCAACACCGGGAATGAACCGTCCAGGAGTGACGGGTCAACTTGGTACGGGAGTGGATGCCAAAACGATTGAGCGTGTGCGCGATCAGTTCCTTGATGTACAGTACAGAGGAGAAACAGTTAAGGTAGGCTATTGGAATGCCAAATCGGCAGCCATTGACAAAATGGAAGAGATTCTAAATGAGCCATCTGAAGACGGATTGTCAGCAACATTTGATCAATTTTTCGAAGCACTTCAAGACGTTGCTGCAAATCCATCAAATGCCGGTGCTCGCTCTGTTGCACGTGAGAGAGCAAATGCAATTGCCGATACATTTACGTATCTATCCACATCGCTCGAAGTCATTCAAGGTGATTTACAATCTGAAATTGATGTAACCGTCAAGCAAATGAACTCGGTTCTTGAGCAAATCAATAACGTTAATAAACAAATTAATGATATTGAAGTGCACGGCTATTTGCCAAATGATTTATATGATGAGCGTGACCGCTTACTAGACGAACTTTCACAGTTTGTAGAATTTGACATACAGTATGATCAAACAAGCGGTAACAGCCTGCCCGTAGCCGAAGGAACCGTGACGGTTACGATGCAAACCGCAAACGGTCCTGTTACGTTAGTAAATGGCCAAACTCGTCAAGCTGCAGCGTTTACGATAAACGATACGGACGGAAGCGTAACGGATGTTCGTGTAGGTGGCCAAACGCTTTCGCCAGCCAACCTTTCACAAGGTAAGCTTAAAGGATTGATTGAATCAGCAGGTTACGTAGACGAAAATGGCCAAACAAAAGGTGTATATTCTGACATGCTAGCGTCTCTTGATAAAATGGCCTTTGAGTTTGTGAATTGGTTTAACAGCCAGCACGAACAAGGCGTAACGTTAGATGGCCAAACGGGTGTATCTTTCTTTAATCCAATTACGGAGGGAAAAGGCACTGCGAAAAGCATTACGCTATCAAATGAAATTATTCAAAGTACCAACAACATAGCTGCTGCTTCTCAGTCAGAAATAGAAGGAGATCGTAAAGGAGATGGAAGCAATGCGCTAGCGCTCGCTAACTTCCGTGATAGCGTTCTTATTCAGCTTACTGACGATCAAACTGTATCCATGAAAGAATATTACCAGTCTCTTATTGGCCAAATGGCGGTTAACGGCCAGCAGGCAAACCGCTTAAAAGGAAACTCAGAAACGCTTCAACAAGCCGTGGAGCAACGAAAACAATCGACGAGCTCCGTTTCAATCGATGAAGAAATGAGCAATATGATTCAATTCCAGCACGCTTATAATGCAAGTGCCCGCATGGTGAAAATGATTGATGAGATGTTAGATCGCATTATTAACGGATTAGGAACGGGTGGTAGATAACGATGCGAATTACACAAAGCATGCTAGCGGCCAACTCATTACGACATATTAACAGCAGTTATACTCAGCTCCAAACCTTGCAAAATCAGCTGTCAACGGGTAAGAAAATTACGCGTCCATCAGATGATCCTGTTATCGCTACAAAGGGGATGGCATACAGGTCTAACCTATCTGAAATTGATCAATACAAACGAAATTTAACCGAAGCCTATTCGTGGTTTGATAACTCTGAAGCGGGGCTTGAACAGGTTAACTCCATTTTTCAACGTGCCAAAGAGCTAATGGTACAAGGAACAAACGGTACGAACGACGGACAAGATCGCCAAGCAATTACCCGTGAAATTGAACAGCTGAAGCTTGATTTTATGCAGGTAGCCAATACGCAAGTAGCGGGAAGATATATCTTTAACGGCGTGAACGTAGGAAACGCGCCCGTTACTCAAAATGCGGATGGCTCGATTGCGTCCGAAATTAATGCCGATTCGTTTTCAGTTGAAGTATCAAAAGGCGTCAGCCTACGCGTCAATATTAATGCTGACCGTATCTTTTCGCAAGAATCGTTTGATTTCATCGATAGTATTCAAGCGGGTTTTGAAAACAACGATGTTGAATCGCTTCAACAATTATCAACACAAGTTAATGACTATTTATCAACTCTATCAGCAGAGCGCTCAGAGCTCGGTGCGAGAAACAATCGCCTGGAGCTCATTGAAAATCGCATTGCTTCTCAAGAAATTACTGCTAGCCGCATGATTTCAGATAACGAAGATGCTGATATTGAGAAAGTTATTACGGACTTAACCATTCAAGAAAGCGTGCACCGTGCTTCCTTATCGGTTGGTGCCAAACTAATTCAGCCAACGCTTCTTGACTTTTTACGCTAAACCAAAACTCCTTCTTTGAAGGGGTTTTTTTAGGAGGAATGCTGATGCAAGTTAGTGCCATACAGGCCTCTTACGCCATGCCACCCATCATTCAGCCGCAGCCAGTCGACGTTTCGCCAGAAAAAGTCCAGGTCATTGTCGAAAAGACACCGTCGCGGCTTACTATTGACCAAACTAAGGCGTGGGAAGAAATGAACCTGCAATCAATTTTAAAAAGCATGGACGAAGAAGCGAATGAAGGTAAACAAGCGGTGATGGAATCTATCACAAAAGCAGTCCAAGAAGGAAAAGAGTTAATGAAAATTGAACAGGGGGGTAACCCGCTCGCTAATCAAGCCAAGCGCAACAGCGAAAAGCCCATCTATCCAAGCAACATAACCTTTATTCCAAGTCCGTTTAGTGTCAAAATAAACTATGTACCTGAAACACTATTAATCTCAACAATTAAACAAGAGGTGTAGCTCATGCTTAAAACAGCTTATCACGGTGATGTTCAAATTGAACAACCCTCATTAACATTTGAAAAAGGTCTTCCTGGGTTTCCACACGAAACGCAATTTGTGGTCTTGCCACTTCCAAACGCTGATATGTTCCACGTGTTACAGTCTACGAACACGCAGGAAGTTGCGTTCGTGATGACCGAGCCGTTTCAATTCTTCCCAGATTATGACTTTAAATTAGATGAGACAACAGTCAAGCAGCTTCAGCTGGAAAGCGGAAGTGACGCTGCTGTATACGTTATTTTAACAATGCATGACGACGTTACTAAAATTACGGCAAATCTGCAGGCGCCAATTGTTATTAATACAAAAAACAATCAAGCCAAGCAGGTTATCTTAAACAACGAAGCCTACCAAACCAAGCACGCGCTGTTTCAGCCCGTAAACAACTAAGGAGGGAACGACCATGCTAGTCCTAACGCGTAAAACGAACGAAACAATCAAAATCGGTGAAGACATTGAAGTGACCGTTCTCTCTATTAGCGGTGACCAAGTCAAGCTCGGCATCAAGGCCCCGCGTGACGTCGAAGTCCATCGCCAAGAAATCTATGAAGAAATACAGCTGGAAAATCACCAGGCATCCAAGCCGGTAGCCAATATGATGGACATCTTACAAACAATAAATGACACCAAACCAAGGCCCTAAACCGTCTTGGTTTTTCTTTTGAAAAAAGTAAAGAAACCGCTAAACAATCCAAAAAAAAAGACGATATCATTCTTGTAAAGACAAACTGCCAGGCGGCCGATTGGCAGGGAGTTAAAACAAGCTCACACGGACGTGGGCAAAAACATATTCAAGGAGGAAATGAAAATGAGAATTAATCATAATATTGCGGCGTTGAATACTTATCGTCAGTTGGGTGCAGCGAATAATGCACAATCTAAATCAATGGAGAAATTGTCTTCTGGTCTTCGTATTAATAATGCTGCAGACGATGCAGCAGGTCTTGCAATTTCTGAAAAAATGCGCGGACAAATTCGTGGGTTAGAAATGGGTTCTAAGAATGCACAGGACGCAACATCACTAATTCAGACTGCAGAGGGTGCTTTAAATGAAACGCATTCAATTCTTCAACGTATGCGTGAATTATCAGTTCAATCTGCAAATGATACTAATACTGATGATGACCGTGCTGAAATTCAGAAGGAAATAAATCAATTAACTTCCGAAGTAGACAGAATTTCGACTGATACTGAATTTAATACCAAGAAATTGCTAAATGGTTCTGTAGCTAATACAGCTAAAATTGCAGCATCAGGTAATACAGGAAATATTCTAGGCGCAAAAGTTGTTAACGATAATATAGCCGCAGATACCTACACTGTAGATGTTTCGAGTACAACAATAAATAATGATGTAAGTACAACTACAAATAATTCAAAAATGGATAGTTTTACTTCCAATGGTGTAGCACTTGGTGATTATACAGTTGAATTAAAAGCAAATGGAAGCAATTGGGATATTAGTATTACTGATGCATCTGGCAAGGAAGTTGCTTCCGTAGCTAATACCGCTATTACCACCACTGCAGCCGACGCTGATATCACAGTAGGTGATTTCACCTTAACTTGGAATCAAAATACTACTGCTGCAGCTGGTAAAACTGACATTTCAATTACTGCTGATTCGACATTTACGGTAAAAGATTCTGCCGGAACTCTAGTTGAGCAAAAAGCTGTAACGGGAAGTGCTGATGGTAAAGTAGATGTTGGGGGACTTGAACTTAGCTTTGATAGCTCATTGCAAGATTCTACTACTAGTGGTGGTGCTGATGATACCTCTGTTACTGTAGAAACGGACGCATTAAGTTTTCAAATTGGTTCAAATGCTGGTCAAACAACTAACCTAGCTATTTCAGATATGTCGTCTAAAGCATTGGAAATCAATAATTTAGATTTGACAACAAAAGAAGGTGCAAAAAGCGCGATTGAAAGCCTTGATGCAGCTATTAAATCCGTATCTGGTGAACGCTCAAAATTAGGGGCAACTCAAAATCGCTTAGAGCATACAATTAACAACTTAAACACATCTTCTGAAAACCTAACAGCTGCGGAATCTCGTATCCGTGACGTTGATTATGCTTTAGCCGCTTAAGCAGTGACAAGCACAGTCGTCCTAGCTGGTAACGGCTAGAGAGTATTATCGGGTGAATTGCTGGAAAACCCTATAGAGCTTTTCTTACCACAACGTAGTTGGAAACGACAAACGTGATGGTTTGAAAAAAGAAAAGATTGGGCAATCAGCAGCCAAGCTCCTGTTCCGAAAGGATGGAGAAGGTTCAACGACTAGGAAACCGTCTAAGGCGAAAGCTATGACGATGAAATCCATAGGTGAAACAATGGTCATCAGCATTGTGAATCCGAAGTGCCCGACCCCTACTAGAATGCTAGAGGGTGAAGATATAGTCTAGTCATTTGTGAAAGCAAATGTTCGCACGATGGCGAAAGAAATGATGAACCAAACGAAGAATTCTATCCTTTCTCAAGCAGCACAAGCAATGTTGGCTCAATCGAATCAAATGCCTCAAGGAGTACTACAACTCTTGAGATAATTGATTGGAGGGCGTCCAGTTTGGTAACGAACTGGAGTATAACTGGGTGAATTGCTGGAACTTCCTAAAGCTTCATCAACCACAACGTAACTGGAAACGGTAAGCGTGAAGGTTTGAAAATGATGAAGATAAAACAATGGATAATCAGCAGCCAAGCTCCTGTGAGGAAACTCTGGAGAAGGTCCAACGACTAGAGAAAACGGTCTAAGGCGAAAGCTATGACTATGAATCTCGTAGGGCAGCAAAAGCTGTTCGAAGTGCCCAGCTCCATGAAAAACATGGATGAAGATATAGTCTATTCTGTAATCGAAAGATACAGTCGCAAAGCAAGCGAACCAACAACCACAAGGAGTACTACAACTTCTTCGTTAATTTTAGATTATTTAAAAGAGACTGAGACATAAGTGGTTCAGCCTCTACTATACCTGAACGATTGAGAGTTTATAACTTTTAATCGTTCAGGTTTTTTGGTTGATTGTGAAAAACAATGTTGGAAACAGGGTGGAATGGAGCGTAGGACACTCGACTCCTGCGGGAAAGAGAGGGAAAACTGAGATCCCGCAGCGCAGCGAGGAAGCTCAGGTTCCTCCCCGCGGAAAGCGAGTGACCGTAGCGCAATGGAACGAACGTGTTGAGACAAATCAAAGAGATGGGAACAGCTAGTGTTCGTCTTTTAGAAGCAATCATTTTGTTATGTCCCAAACTCTTTTACTTTTGATATAGGTCATGGTGTTAATGATTTGGCACTACTGACGCTAATTTAGGTAATCAAAAGTCTGATTGATACTAGAGTCTTTTTTATGATGAAAGGAGCATTCCGGTGGACGTAGCAAAACTTTCAATGGCCCTAAGCAAATCTAATACTCAGCATCAAGCTTCTCTGTCCGTAATGAAAATGGCGATGGGTAACGCAGAACAGCAGGGTGAAACCATTCAAGAGCTTTTAAGCTCAGCTGATGTAAAAGTCATTCAGCATGCTGCTCAAGCCTCATCTTGGTGGAAACATTGATCTTAGAAAATAAATTTATATTTTCATATGTGAATCAATTTCATAAAACCTATCTAAAGAAACATACAAGGACCCAATTTTCATGTTCTCATTT
>NZ_JBXDLD010000007.1:0-21712 GCF_056820425.1 Priestia sp. KCTC 13724
AAACAGGTGGAGAAAAACATTGCGTTTTTCTCCACCTGTTTTATTTAGAGGGACTTATTAGACAGCCCCATTTTTTTATTCAGACATACTTCGTTTTTTTTGCTTTTCTTTTAGATCGTCTCGAACAGTACCTTTCCAAAGGGGAGATCCGCTGTAATAAGCAGCTCTTCCTAATAGATGTCCGGCAACTGGTGATGTAATAAATACAAACACAATGCCTAATAGCAACTGTCCGTTAATGGAACCATCTTTAATCCAGAAAAACAGTAAACATCCTACTAAGATAAGTAGCACACCAAGCGTGGCGCTTTTAGAAGCGGCATGGCTTCGTGTATAGGTGTCGGGTAGCCTAATGAGGCCAATCATTGTAACAACGGTTAACAGAGCGCCCATTAGAATAATAATACCGATAATTAAATCACTGATCGCGGTCATATTCAATAATCGCTCCTTTTTCTAAAAACTTACCAAACGCAACAGTACCAACAAAAGCGATAATTCCAATTAAAAGAATTACTTCTACAAATGATGTTGTGCGTAGCATAATAGATAGGATGGCCGTAACAGCTATAATGTTAATGCCAATCGCATCTAAAGCCATAGCGCGGTCACCCGTGGTAGGCCCTTTGATGATGCGATATATAAATCCAATCGTCGAAATTGAAATTAACAGCAGCGATAGATTAAGTAACATGTCTAGCATATTAGCGGCTCACCTCCATAATGGCTTTTTCAAATGAATGTTGAATATCCTTAATTACCTCGTCAATATCATCCACGTTCATGGCGTGAATATAAAGAGTGGAGTTATCATCTGACACATCAATTACCACCGTTCCAGGTGTTAAGGTAATGAGTAGTGAAAGAGTCGTAACCTCCCAATCTTTTTCAAGCTTCGTTGGCATCGCAAAAATTGCAGGCTTTATATTTAACTTTGGACGCAACACATCTTGAATAACCGCGATATTTGCTTTAAACAGCTCAACAAGAAAGATAAGAAGCAGTTTAATGACCGCAAATACTTTTTCTAAATAAAATCTTTGAGGAAAGAAGCGTCGAAAGACAAACAGCATAACTGCTCCCCAAAAGAAACCAATAAGAAAAGAGGGTCCGGTCCAAATACCTCTTAAAAACATCCATGTAACAGCAATTACTACGTTTAATAATAGTTGAAATGACATGCAGATCTACTCCTTTAACACCGATTCGATATAAATAGAAGGGTCCATGAGTGTTTCAGCTGCCATTGAAATATAAGGGAATACAACCTCCGCACCTAATCCTAAGAATATTGAGATCGCAAGTAGAATAGCTGATGGATACAGCATTCCTTTTGTAGACCCTTTCTCTTGCTCCTCGGTTAATTTTGGTGCGCGCCAGAAGCAGTTCATAAAAATCTTCATCGCGGAATATAACACCATTAAGCTTGATACAAGCAATACAATAACAAATGTATAGCTCTGTGACTCTAATCCACCTTGGACAAGAAGAAATTTACCAACAAATCCACTTAGCGGAGGTATACCAGCTAGCGAGACAACAGCGACGAAAAACATCCAGCCCAATTGAGGGTGACGCTGAATTAATCCGCCCATCTCTTTTAGCTTAGACGTCCCTGTAATAGCAATGATAGCTCCGCCTAGTAAGAACAGTGCGGCTTTAATAATCATATCGTGAATTAAGTAATAAATTGCACCTTCAATTCCTGCCGGTGTTGTTAAGGTGATACCGTATACGATAACACCAACTGCAATGACAATATTATAGATTAAAATCTTATTCATATCGTTATAAGCAATAGCGCCAACTGTACCGATGACAATCGTTAATAGTGCCGTATAGCCAATAAGTTGATGTGTCACCTCAGGCTGATGATAAAAAATCAGCGTGAACGTACGGAAGATAGAATAGATTCCAACTTTCGTTAGTAATGCAACAAAAAGAGCTGTGACAACGGGAGGAGGTGCATTATAGGCGCTTGGCAACCAGAAATACATTGGGAAAAGAGCGGCTTTTAGACCGAATACAATGAAAAATAAAACCCCAATGGTCGTTAAAATCCCTGGTTGATTTACTTCAGCAACCCTTTGTGATAAGTCCGCCATATTGAGAGTACCAGTAACCGAATACAAGTAAGCTACAGTTATAACAAAAAGAGCGGAGGAAATCACGTTTACTAGTATATATTTAAGTGACTCTCGTAGCTGCGCTCTGGTGCCTCCAATAACAATTAGAGCATATGAAGACATTAACATTACTTCGAAGAAAACGAATAAGTTGAAAATATCTCCAGTTAAAAAGGCGCCAAATACTCCAACCATTAAGAAATGAACGAGTGGATAGAAGTAGAATCGTTCTCGTTTTTCTCCAATGGAGCGAAAAGCAAATAGTATACAGCAGAGTGCAACAATGCTTGCCGTTAATACAAGCAAAGCAGCAAGCATATCAGCTACTAAAATAATTCCAAACGGAGGGTCCCAGTTCCCAAGCTTATGAGTTAGGATACCCTCTTTATATACAAGTTGTACTAAATAAGCTGCAAATCCAGTTGTAGCAATTAACGATATCGTACTGATTATTCGTTGAAGTTTAATATTATCTTTGAAAAATATAAGCACAACACCTACAACAAACGGGATAAGCAGCGGAATGATTACAAAGTTATTCATCATGTTCATGTCCCCTTAACTTGTCCATATCGTCTGTTCCGAGTTCTTGATAAGCTCTGTAAGCTAATACAAGGAAAAAGGAAGTAACACCAAAGCTAATAACAATTGCAGTTAAAATTAATGCTTGAGGTAGGGGGTCAGTATAAGAGGGAGCATTTTCCCCTAACAAAGGTACTGTTCCACCTTTTAATCCACCCATTGTGAGTATTAATAAGTGTGCTCCGTGACTTAGTATACCTGTTCCAATAATAATTCGTAGTAGACTACGAGATAACATTAAATAAACTGCTACTGTGAACAAAATTCCGGCTACAATTGACATTAATATGTCCATTATTCACTCTCTCCAATCGTTTGAATAATGGTCATCGTAACACCAACAACTACTAGATATACACCAAGGTCAAACAACACAACAGTTGCAAGTGCAGTTTTTCCTAGTATAGGAAGGTAAAAATAATCAAATGTGTGTGTGAGGAATGGAACTTTAAAAACAAAAGCTCCAAGTCCTGTTAATAAAGCTAATAATAATCCGGAGGCCGCTACTTTTTTGTGATCAAAAGGAATGACTTTTGATACGGTTTTAATATCAAAAGCCAATAACAATAACACAAGAGCGGAAGCGGTGGTAAGACCGCCTACAAACCCTCCACCTGGTGTGTAATGACCTGCAAAGAAAAGGTGAATGGCAAAAATGATAATGATAAACGTTACGACTTTAGTGGTCGTTTGTAAAATTAAATCGTTCTTTTTCATTATCTATTCTCCTCCTTTGCTAATCTTAATCGAATCATGCTGTAAATTCCGAGTGCAGCAATGCATAGCACAGCTAATTCAAACAGCGTATCAAATCCACGGAAGTCAACGAGAATAACGTTTACCATGTTTTCTCCACCTGCTTCTTTATAACTGTTCTCAATAAAGTATTGTGAAATCGAATCAAATAGTTTTGTACTGCTAGATGCAATACCGACAAGTGTTACTGTAACTCCTACAAGTAAAGCGATAATAAAGTTTGGTAGATGAAATTTAACTCGTACTTTTTTCGCTTTAAATTCTGGAAGGTGATAGAAGCACAGTAAGAATAGTGCAACAGATACGGTTTCAATTACTAACTGTGTTAAGGCTAAATCAGGTGCTCTAAATAAGACAAAGAACAGAGCTAGGGTGTAACCCACGACGCCTAAGGAAATGATAGCTGTTAAGCGTGACTTGGCAAAAACAGTAGTAATGGCTCCAAGGACCATAACTACAGCTAGAATTGCTTCGTATATTCCAATATTATCCATGTTAGAGGTATCTACTTTAAATCCACCTTGTGTAAACAAGGTAATTAAAACAGCTGTACCGATAAAGGCAAAGATAATTAAGAGGTAATCACGAATAAAGCCTGTCATCATAAATTTCATGATGCCACTCGAACCTTTTTCCATACCCGCTAATCCATTGTTGTAGGCGTTATTTAGCGTAATAGACTCAGGGAACAAGCGATAAACTTTTGTCCACTTATTTAATGTTAAGAATAGTAAGATACCCATAGCGATGACACCAATTGTCATAAATAGCTCGGGCGTAAAGCCATGCCAAAACGTAATGTGAACATGGAACTGCTCACCGGCATCTAATAAACTTGGTGCAATTGAAGCCATGGTTGGTTCAATAATGCTAGATTCTAATATATTTGGGAATAAACCAAAGATAACAACAAGTGAAGCTAAAATAACAGGTGAAATTAGCATACCTATCGGAGCTTCATGTGGCTTTTTCTCTAGCTTCTCAGGTTGATAATTACCAGTAAATGTTTTGAATACCAAAATCATGCTATAAACAAACGTGAATATACTTGCAATCCAAGCAATAACTGGGAACAGCATTCCCCATGTTTCCATGTTATAGATATTCATCTTCGTTACGTTGACCATTCCCGTAAAGAACATTTCTTTACTTAAGAATCCGTTGAAAGGTGGAAGACCAGCCATTGCAAATCCACCAATTACTGTAATTGTGAATGTTACCGGCATAAGAGTCATTAGCCCGCCTAGTTTACGAATATCACGCGTTCCCGTTTCATGGTCTACAATACCAACAACCATAAATAAACTACCTTTAAATGTAGCATGGTTAATAAGATGGAATACAGCTGCCGTAATTGCTACAATATAAATGTTATCGTCTAAAAATTCATAGTGTAACGCTGCACTTCCTACACCAAGTAAAGACATAATCATTCCAAGCTGACTGATTGTTGAGAAAGCTAAGATTCCCTTTAAGTCTGTCTGCTTCACGGCTGAGAAAGACCCCCAGAAAAGGGTTATAACCCCAATGGTTGAGACCAGCGTAAACCACACTGCGTGGTCTGAAAAAACCGGACTTAAGCGTGCAACTAGATAAATACCAGCTTTAACCATTGTTGCAGAGTGCAGATAAGCACTAACTGGTGTTGGTGCTTCCATTGCATCTGGTAGCCAGATGTGGAATGGGAATTGTGCAGATTTTGTAAATGCACCAAGCAAAACAAGAATCATTGCGGGGATAAAGAGTGAACTTGATGTGACAACATCTAAGTTTGCGACAATCTCTCTAATGCTAAATGTACCGCTTGGAATTGATAGTAATACGATTCCTGCTAATAAAGCCAAGCCACCAAAAACCGTGATAAGCATCGACTTTTGAGCTCCATAGCGTGACTTCTCTCGTTGATACCAATAGCCAATAAGTAGGAAAGACGAAAGACTTGTTAGCTCCCAAAAGCTATAAAGAACAATTAGGTTATCAGACAAGACTACTCCAAGCATAGCTCCCATAAACATTAAGAGATACACATAAAAAGTATGAAGTGACTCTTTCGTTTTTGATAGATAGTAGATGGAATACAGGATTACTAGCGTTCCAATTCCTGTAATTAGCAAAGCAAATAATAAGCCCAGTCCATCAATATAAGCATCAAAATTAATCCCTAAGCTAGGTATCCATTTCAATGAATATAAATACGAATTTCCGTTCGCAACTCCGCTTATATACTTCGTAAAGTAAATGAACAGCACAAGCGGCAATGGCAACACAAACCACCCTGTATGAATCTGTTTAAATGATTTATACAGAAGTGGAATAAGAAATGCTAATAAGAATGGTGAGATGATCACCAGATGTAACCAAGACAAAACACAAACCTCCTTGTGACATCCAATAGATTAGATTTTCTATGAATGATTATATAATACTTTAACAGTGCGTGCATCCTTGCTACTCAGTAGTATCAACGTTTTTCACCTGTCTTATTAAATAAATAAAAACTCGTCTACACAACCTCAAAAAAATTTTTTTTTGAATAAAAACCGTCGATTTTTGTCACCCTAATAGTGAGGTGATAAATGTGTATCTCAGACAAATTATAGCGAGTGGATCAATATTTGGAGTTCTAGTTACTGGAGGATATATGGTGGATAGTCACCTAACTGCTAAAGAACAGCAAAAGTTCAACATGTCTCCAATTCAATATGAACAAATGTCTACATCTGCTGACACTGCCATTATTGAAAGGCCTGTTGAACTCCCGACTTATAAGCCAAGAGAATATGTAAAGATTGGCGCAACCAATTATGTCATTTCTGAAGGGAAATCCATTCTTGAAGAAAATGAATAAATCTTAAATAGCGAAGAATTGAAAACGGTTTTAAGAATGCGCTCTTTAAACCGTTTTTTATTGTTATGAAAAATCATATTGTGAAAAGCAAAAATCTCCTATTAGAAGGTTGTTTTATGAAAGAGAAAAAGTGTATAGTGAAAAAGAATTTGTAAAAAGACTAGGATAACAACATTTGTATTAATGTCTTTTACTTGAATTCATTGCATCCTTTCGATAAAGTGAAAGGAAAGAACAATTTAATGGAGGAACAGAATATGACACATGTTCGTTTTGATTATTCAAATGCGTTATCTTTCTTTGGTGAGCACGAACTTACATACCTTCGCGATGCTGTTAAAGTAGCGCATCATTCAATTCATGAAAAAACAGGGGCAGGTAACGACTTTCTAGGATGGGTAGACCTACCAACTGACTATGACAAAGAAGAATTTGCTCGTATTCAAAAAAGTGCAGAAAAAATTAAAAGTGATTCAGATGTTTTAATTGTAATTGGGATTGGTGGTTCTTATCTAGGAGCACGTGCTGCAATTGAAATGTTACAACATTCATTCTACAACACGTTATCAAAAGAACAGCGTAAAACGCCACAAGTAATCTTTGCTGGAAATAATATTAGCTCGACATACATGAAAGACTTAATGGATGTATTGCAAGACAAAGATTTCTCTATTAATGTTATTTCAAAATCAGGTACTACTACAGAGCCTGCTATCGCTTTCCGTATTTTCCGTAAATTGTTAGAAGAGAAATATGGTAAGGAAGAAGCGCGTGGTCGTATTTACGCTACAACAGATAAAGCGCGTGGAGCATTAAAAACGCTAGCAGATGAAGAAGGCTATGAAACATTTGTTATTCCTGATGATGTTGGGGGCCGTTATTCTGTGTTAACAGCGGTAGGGCTTTTACCGATTGCAGCTGCTGGTTTAAAAATTGAAGACATGATGAAAGGTGCAGCAGCAGCACAAAATGATTTTGCAGCTTCTGAGCTTGAGCAAAACCCTGCGTACCAATATGCAGTTGCTCGAAACGTCCTTTACAATAAAGGTAAAACAATTGAGATGCTAATTAACTATGAGCCAGCTCTTCAATACTTTGCAGAGTGGTGGAAACAACTGTTTGGTGAAAGTGAAGGAAAAGACCAAAAAGGTATCTATCCTTCTTCAGCGAACTTCTCTACTGATCTTCACTCATTAGGTCAATATGTACAAGAAGGTCGCCGTGACTTATTTGAAACAATTGTGCAAGTAGAAAAGCCACGCCATGAATTAACAATTGAGTCAGATGCAGCAGATTTAGACGGCTTAAACTATTTAGCTGGTGAAACAGTTGATTTTGTAAATAAAAAGGCATTCCAAGGCACGATGCTTGCTCATACTGATGGTGGTGTGCCAAACTTAGTTGTAAGCATTCCAGCTTTAGATGAGTATACCTTTGGTTATTTAGTATACTTCTTCGAGAAAGCTTGTGCGATGAGTGGTTACCTATTAGGTGTTAACCCATTTGATCAGCCTGGTGTAGAAGCATATAAGGTAAATATGTTTGCGCTTCTTGGTAAACCAGGGTTTGAAGAGAAAAAAGCAGAATTAGAAAAACGTTTAAAATAAGATATCAGGTAGAAGAGGCTGGGACATAAGTAATTCAGCCAATGATAAACCTGAACGATTGAGAGTTCATAACTTTTAATCGTTCAGGTTTTTTGTTGATTGTGAAAACAATGTTGGAAACAGGGTGGAATGGAGCGTAGGACACTCGACTCCTGCGGGAAAGAGAGGGAAAACTGAGATCCCGCAGCGCAGCGAGGAAGCTCAGGTTCCTCCCCGCGGAAAGCGAGTGGCCGTAGCGCAATGGAACGAACGTGTTCAGACAAACCAAAAAGATTGGAACAGCTAGTGTTCGTCTTTTAGAAGCAATCATTTTGTTATGTCCCAAACTCTTTTTTTTATGGATAATTTATAGTGAAAAGGAGATGTTAACAAAAGAGGAGGCGAGGTAATGATTGAATTAGCTTCAAAATTAGAAGGTGAACTATTTAAGCTATATGTATTAGAGCAGACATTAAAGCCACTGGGATACGTTATAGGAGGGAACTGGGATTACGACCACGGTTTTTTTGATTATAAGATAAATGATGAAGTTGGATACCAGTTTTTACGAATTCCTTTTCAGGCTATGGATGGTCAGCTGGATTCACAAGGAACAACAGTTCAAATTGGAAAGCCCTATTTGCTTTCACACAAATATCAAATTGGGCTAGATGATAATGTTGATGTAGGTAATATTAATGCATCGTTTAATCAATTTGCAGAGCCTCAAGATCCTGATGCACAATTTCCTGATGAATACCTTTCGTTAGGAAAAGAATTGTTAAAAGAGGCAGAAGAAGCGTTACAAAGCTAAAAGAAGGTAGAGGGATTGTTACTCTTTTAGCTTTGTAACAAAAATATTTTCATGCATTAATTGGCTAATCAGTTCATTCGTTTTAATGATTTCATTAATTCCAATTGTTTCTGCATTTCGGATATGCTTTTCAGTTAAAAGCTCAGCAATGAGATAGGCAGAAGGATTGGCGCCTCTAATCGCTACCAGTGTCACAATTGTTTGCATATCAGCTTGTTCTTCTGTTGTATGTTGATCAGCAGTTATTAATACTTTTTTCGCTTTTGAAAGGTTCGCTAATGATAACGTATTAGAATCGGAAGCACTGCCTTTAATGAAGTGTAATCGATCACAAATCATTGGATTTTTCTTTAGGCTACTGTCAATTAAGACAATAACTTCTTCGTGAAAAGCCTTTTTATATTCTTCAATAACCAGTCTAGCTCTTTCATTCCAACCAATAATAATAAGGTGACCTTCGCCTAAAAACTTTAAATTTCCTTCTAGATAGGCATTTTCTTGTGACACGGCAATTGTAGCCAGTGAAACAAAGTAGGTAGTAATAAAACCTGTGCCAATTAAAATTAAAAGCATAGCAATTAGCTTACCTATAACGGTGTCTGGCACAAAATCTCCATAGCCAATTGTTGAAATGGTAATAACTACCCACCAAATCCCATCAAAAATTGTAAAAAAAGTTTGTGGTTCAGCTATGTGCATAATAGTTCCAAATAAAATAACTAAAAACGTAATAATAAATAGTAAACGCGTTATGACAGAGCGTCGGAAAAAGCGAAACAGAAGCCAATCGACCATAAAAAAAACCTCCTAGCATAAGGGTCTAGTTATTAGTATGACCAACTTATGAAAGAGGTATAAGAACTTATCTCGTTTTTACTTCCATATATTCAATCCATTCACCGTCAGGGCCATAAAAGAATAAATATTTTGCTCCGTTAGGCAACGTTACGATTTCTTCGTCTACAAAAGAAACGTTGAGATTCTTTAAACGTGAACGTTCTTCTTCGATATTGTCTACTGTAAGCGCAAAGTGATGAACTTTTCCTTCTGAAGGTAGTGAAGGGTTGTATCCTTCAATTAATTCAACAATGCTATTGTTGTCTATTCCTAAGAAAGCTAGCTTCAAGGACGGATCTGTATGTGGAAACGTTTCTAGTAATTCTAACCCAACAATTTCTGTATAAAATGTTATTGACTCTTGAATATTTTTTACCTGAATACCTACGTGCCCAAATCCTAGAATTGCCATAATTATCACCTTTTCTGAATTAGTTTCTGTATAATAGTTTAAATTTTCGGTCAAATACAGTCAAATAAAAAAGCAGCATAATAGCTGCTCCTTTATTATTTATCAATTTCTCGAGAGCGTTCCCAGAAATCTAAATTCTCTAAGCCTTTAACAGAATCTTTGTAGAAAACAGGATCTTTTCCTGCTTTACGCTGAGACAAGTAATCGTTTAAGACTGCAATTGCAACTTTTCCTAGTAAAACAATTGCAATTAGGTTTGTAATTGCCATTAGGGCCATAAATAAGTCTGCAAGTCCCCAAACAACGCCTAAGCTTGCAACTGAACCAAACAATACCATTAAGATAACCCCGAATCGATAAAGGTTTAACCAGATTTTGTTTGATGTTAAAAATTCAATGTTTGTTTCTCCATAATAATAGTTAGCTACTAACGAGCTAAATGCAAACATAAATAAAATGATAGCAATGAATTGAACAGCCCATCCACCGATATGTGTACTTAACGCAACTTGAGTCAATTGAATTCCTTCAAGTCCAGGCGTTGCATACGCACCAGATAATAACACGATAAATGCAGTACAACTACAGATGATTAGCGTATCGTTAAAGACGGCCAGAGCTTGAATGAAACCTTGCTTAGCTGGGTGACTGACAGATGCCGCTGCGGCTGCGTTAGGTGCACTACCCATACCAGCTTCGTTGGAGAATAATCCGCGTTTGATACCATTCATGATGGCAGCACCGATGGCACCGGCAAATGCTTCTTCAAATCCAAAAGCGCTTTTTATAATTAATGCGATCATATGTGGAATTTCTGTAATATTAATAGCTAAAACAACTAATGCTAGTCCAATATATACAACTGCCATTACTACTACAATTAACTCTGATGCTTTAGCTACTCGTTTAATACCACCAAAAATGAGAACACCTACAATGGCTGTAACAACAACACCAACAATTAAGCGATTAACGCCAAAAGCTTCTTCAAAAGCAAGTGAAATAGTATTAGCTTGTACAGAGTTAAATACTAATCCGAATGAGATTGTAATTAAGATGGAAAATAAAACACCCATCCAGCGTTTGTTTAAACCTTTTTCCATGTAGTAAGCAGGACCACCACGAAAACCGTCTTTGTCTTTTACTTTATATACTTGAGCAAGGGTGCTTTCAATAAAAGCTGATGCTGATCCAACTAAAGCAACAACCCACATCCAAAACACTGCTCCAGGGCCCCCAAGAGCAATTGCAGAAGCAACACCAGCAAGGTTCCCAGTACCTACACGAGCTGCTGTACTAATAGCAAAAGCTTGAAAGGAGGTAATTCCTTTTTTATCGCTTCCGTCTGTTTTAGCGCCTTCACCTAACAAGCGAACCATTTCTTTGAACTGACTAAACTGAACGAATTTTGTACGAATTGTAAAATATAATCCAACTAATAAAAGAAGCGCAATTAATATATAAGTCCATAAAAAATTATTGGCTTCATCCACAAAGCTGCTGAATAGAGTCGATATGGTTTCCATCCTAAAAGTTCTCTCCCTTAATTAACGATTAACCTTAGCTGTTCATAAAAAGAGTCATTTTAATGATGCTTTTTTAAAATGTGTAAGGTTTTCTGACATTAGTGATTATAGCGCGTTAGACGTATAAAAGGCAACCTGTAATAAGTTTTTTTTATCGTGTAATCTCTTTTTTATAACTATAAGATATGATGTCAGACAGTTGTAGTCGCTTACAGGATGTTTTTGCTGGAATGGATTGGATATAAGCTACCTTCTAAAGCAAAAGATATTCGACCGCTTTCTTCTGATACAACTAAAATAAGTGCGTCGCACTGTTCAGACATACCAAGAGCTGCACGGTGGCGTGTTCCAAGCTTCTTTTGCAGTACTTTTGTGGACAGTGGTAAAACATTAGCAGCCGAAATAATTTGATTGTTTCTAATCACAATGGCACCATCATGTAATGGATTTCCAGGATAAAAAACTGTTTCAACGAGCGTAGACGTAACTGGAGCGTGAATAGGAATTCCTTTTTGAATTAAGTGCTCCACTGAGTCATTTCTCTCAATAACCATTAAAGCTCCATGATGTTTCTCAGATAAACTATGTATCGCGAGTGAAAGAGCTGCGTATTCGTGGGTGTAAGGAGACAAGTAGTGTCTTAAATAATAGGATGCAGCTGTGGACTGTACGCTTTGAAATAATTTTCTTAAGTCTTCAAAATCACATAAAACACAGTGGTCACTGCTTTCTAGATGTTGCTGAATTTTGATTGCTTCCGCTGCTATTTGACTTAAATGATTGTGTAAACTTTGTTTAATTACATCATCTAATTGAAAAGAGTGACTTTCCATCATTGAACATAGCTCCAATCTAAAATAATTATTATGTTTTAATGTGTACGAAAGACATAAATCTATACTATAACGGTGTGAATTAAGAGTGACGCCCAAAAAAATTGCTCATATAATGAAAAAATAATAGATATTTCTGTTAATTTAAAGTATAGTTTTCTTATCGGATAAATTATTTTTGCTGTTGACAAATATTCTAAATATGCTAAAATTTTTAAAAAATACTTATCCAGAGTGGTGGAGGGAACTGGCCCTTTGAAACCCAGCAACCTGCATGTTGTGCAAGGTGCTAACTCCAACAAAATGATTTTCATTTTGAAAGATAAGGTGAATTTGTTGCCTAATCAGTCTTTCAGATGTGGAAGACTTTTTATTTTTCATGAAAAAACAGAAGCCTGTTGAATATATTGTTAACAAATAAGGAGGGACTGTGATGGCACAAAACTCTGACTTAAATTCTGTTTTTGCAAGCGTAGAAAAAATGTTAAGCGACATGAAGTTTGGCTCAATCACGCTTGTGGTTCAAGACGGGAAAGTAGTTCAACTCGAGAAAAATGAAAAAATAAGAATTAAATAAATAGCTGACTAGACAAACTAGAGGCGGTTTTATCCTTCATTATGGGGGTAAAACCGTCTTTTTTGATTGGATAACAAAGTATTGGAGTGAAAATCATGAGTGTATATACGTATGAAAATTGGCCAAATCAATTTCCGACTTTTGATGAGCAAGATGAAACAAAGGGAGCTTTAAAGGCATTAGAGTGGGCATATAACCATTATGGTGATTCTCTTATTTACGCATCTAGCTTTGGAATTGAAGGAATTGTATTAATTGATTTAATTTCAAAAGTGAAAAAAGATGCTCACATTGTTTTTTTAGACACAGGTGTTCATTTTAAAGAGACGTACGAAGTCATTGAAGCAATTAAAGAGAGGTTTCCAGATTTACGTATCCAAATGAAAAAGCCTAACCTATCGCTAAAAGAG
Organism: Priestia sp. KCTC 13724; assembly: GCF_056820425.1. Classification (NCBI taxonomy): domain Bacteria; kingdom Bacillati; phylum Bacillota; class Bacilli; order Caryophanales; family Bacillaceae; genus Priestia; species Priestia sp. KCTC 13724. The sequence goes on from NZ_JBXDLD010000007.1 coordinate 13,308, forward strand.
CAAGCTGAAAAGCATGGAGATGAACTTTGGAAAACTGAGCCTAACCTATGCTGTCAAATTCGCAAGATTATTCCTTTAAAAGAATCACTTGCTCCGTATGATGCTTGGATTTCAGGGTTAAGAAGAGAACAATCTGAATCAAGAAGTAAAACAGAGTTTTTTAATAAGGACGAGAAATTCAAAAAGATTAAAGTTTGCCCATTAATTCATTGGTCTTGGAAAGAAATTTGGCGATATGTATATAAGCATAACTTGCCGTATAACAAACTTCACGATCAAGGGTATCCAAGCATTGGATGTGAGCCCTGTACGCTACCTGCCTATAACATGGAAGATTTACGATCTGGAAGATGGGCAGGTACTAAGAAAGTGGAATGTGGCTTACATGAATCTTAAATGAAAGAGCTGAAAATTTATGCTTGTTTACATTGCTTTTGCAATCGCCCTCTTTTTTGCGATGAATATTGGCGCAAGTGGTGCAGCTGCTGCTATGGGAGTCTCTTACGGTTCAGGTGCCATTAAGCATCGCAAAGTGGCATTAGTTATATGTGCACTAGGTATTTTACTAGGTGCTGTTATCGGTGGAGGAGAAGTTGTTAAAACCATTGGTTCTGGTATTATCCCAGAAAGTATTCTAACGGTGGAGCTAGTTATCGTTATTTTAGCTTCTGCCACTCTATCATTATTCTTTGCTAATTTAATTGGAATACCACTATCAACTAGTGAAGTGACAGTAGGATCAGTTGTAGGTGTTGGGATTGCCTATCAATCTGTTTATATACAAAAGCTATTAATTGTTATGAGCTTTTGGGTTATTGTACCGATTATTTCGTTTGTAATTGCCTTTGTATGTGGGTGGTTATTAAAAAAGAAAAAAACGCCTACTCAGCAAAAGTGGAAAAAGCCACTTGCAGTTTTAGTAATAGCTACCGGTTTTTTTGAAGCTTTTTCAGCCGGTATGAACAACGTAGCAAACGCCGTAGGCCCGCTTGTTGGAGCTGGTATGATCAGTACATCAACTGGCGTTATAGCAGGTGGGTTAGCCGTTGCGGTTGGTGCATTACTTTTAGGAGATCGAGTAATTGAGACAAATGGGAAGAAAATCACGGATTTCACGGTGGGTGAAGGGTGTATTATTTCTGGAACAGGTGCGTCGCTTGTTACCGCAGCTTCCGTATTTGGACTCCCTGTCCCTTTAACTCAGGTTACAACATCTTCTATCATTGGAATAGGGGCAGCTAAATCTGGTTTTACATCTGATCAAAGACAGGTCATTGTTCAGATGTTAAAGGTATGGGTTGTATCGCCGGTTTTTTCTCTCGTTATCTCTTACGGTTTAGTGAAATTAGTGGTTGAAACAGATTTTTATGCGTTTGTGGTATTGATAAGCGGTTGTATTGCAACTTATGGCATTCTTAGTTTAATTAAAACAACAAAACAAAAACAAGAAAACCAAAAGATGACTGCTTAAAGATAAATATTAGTTATTCATTGAGGAGGAGTTTAGAATGAGTTCGATTCAAGCACATGGTGGAGAGTTAGTTAATTTATATCAACCTGATTATGATTATACAGGTGTTACGAAAGAGATTGAATTAGATAATATTGCATTAAGTGATTTAGAGTTAATTGGAATTGGTGGATACAGCCCTATTACAGGCTTCTTAGGACAGCGTGATTATGAAGCTGTTGTGGAAGGAATGAGGTTAGCTGACGGGACAGTATGGAGTATTCCAATTACTCTTCCTGTTACAGAAGAAAAAGCACATGAGCTACAAGGAGGAGATCAAGTTAAGCTTGTTCAAGATGGTGTGGTTTACGGTGTTTTAACAGTATCTGAGACGTATAAGCCTAATAAGGAAAAAGAAGCAGAGCATGTTTACCGTACGGCAGAGCTAGCTCATCCGGGAGTGCGTAAATTATTTGAACGTCCAAATGTATATGTGGCAGGTCCAATTGTACTTGTAAATCGTACGCAAAAAGATAAATTTGAAACATATTATTTAGATCCAGCACAAACAAGAGAGGTTTTTAAAGAACGTAACTGGAAGAAAGTTGTAGGTTTTCAAACTCGTAATCCTGTTCATCGTGCTCATGAATACATTCAAAAATCAGCTTTAGAAATTGTTGATGGATTGTTTCTAAATCCACTTGTAGGAGAAACAAAATCTGATGATATTCCAGCGGATATTCGTATGGAAAGCTATGAGGTATTGTTGAAAAACTATTATCCAAAAAATCGTGTATTCTTAGCTGTTTTCCCAGCAGCAATGAGATACGCTGGTCCTCGAGAAGCTATCTTCCATGCATTAGTACGTAAAAACTTTGGATGTACGCATTTTATTGTAGGTCGCGATCATGCTGGTGTAGGTGACTACTATGGCACATACGATGCGCAGCTAATCTTTAATAACTTTACAGAAGATGAACTTGGTATTACGCCATTATTCTTTGAACACAGCTTCTACTGCAAGAAGTGTGAAGGAATGGCTTCAACTAAAACATGTCCACATGAAAAAGAAGACCATGTCATTTTATCAGGAACAAAAGTACGTGAAATGCTTCGAAATGGTGAAGTTCCACCAAGTACGTTTAGCCGAAAAGAAGTAATTGAAGTGTTAATAAAAGGATTACAGCAAACAGTAACTTCAAATTAAGGGGCGGTTGAATTGAGTAAATCAACAAATATTACATGGCATGAATCAGGCATTAATAAAGAAGCAAGAAGACAACAAAACGGACATTATAGCTTTGTATTATGGTTTACTGGTTTATCGGGTTCAGGCAAGTCAACCGTTGCAAACGCAGTAGCACAAGCATTGTTTGAAAAAAACATTCGCAACTATGTATTAGATGGGGATAATATTCGCTTTGGTTTAAATAAAAATTTAGGCTTTTCTGCTGAAGATCGTACTGAGAACATTCGTCGTATCGGAGAAGTTTCGAAGCTGTTTGTTGACAGTGGGCAAGTTGTCTTAACAGCCTTTATTTCACCATTTAAAGAAGATCGTACGCAGGTAAGAGAGCTATTAGAAGCGGATGAATTTGTAGAAGTGTACGTAGAGTGCCCGCTTGAAGAGTGTGAAAAACGAGATCCAAAAGGGCTTTACAAGAAAGCGAGAAGTGGTGAAATTCGTGACTTTACAGGTATCGATTCACCTTATGAAGCTCCAGAAAATGCTGAACTGGTCGTAAATACATTTAATCAAACTGTTGAAGAGTGCGTTGAAACAGTTTTAGCATACTTAACAAATAAAAAATTTATTTAAAAGATATAAATAAAGGCCCTCACATCGCAAGAGCAAAGCTGTGCTTTGCATCGTGAGGGCCTTTGCTTTATTCATCAATAAGAGTAGATTAATAATATTGAGAGGGTGAAATAGAAAAATGGGGAAAGTGTATTTGGTTGGGGCAGGTCCAGGAGATCCAGAGTTAGTTACGATTAAAGCAATAAAAGCTATTCAAAAAGCAGATGTAATTTTATATGATCGCTTGGTGAATAAAGAGTTATTAGAGTATGCTAAAGCAGAAGTGAATATCATTTACTGTGGTAAGTTGCCTAATTATCACACGTTGAAACAAGAAACAATTAATAGCTTTCTAGTGAAGTTTGCTAAAAAAGGTAAAGTTGTCGTGCGCTTAAAAGGGGGAGACCCTTTTGTATTTGGACGAGGAGGGGAAGAGGCAGAAGCTCTTGTAGAGAATAATATTGACTTTGAGATTATTCCTGGGGTTACATCGGGAATTGCTGTAGCTTCATATGCGGGAATACCTGTTACACATCGTGACTATAGTGCAAGTGTAGCTTTTATAACAGGGCATCGTCAAGACGAGCCTCGTAAAGCCATTAAGTGGGAGCAGTTAACAACAGCTGTTGATACATTGGTGATTTACATGGGTGTTAAAAACCTACCTTATATTTGTGAATCGCTTATGGAGCACGGAAAATCAAAAGATACGCCTATTGCACTCGTTAATTGGGGAACGTATGCTGAACAGCAGCGCACGGTTAGTGGTACGCTAGATACAATTGTTAATATCGTAAACAAAGAGAAGGTAGGAAATCCAAGTATAATTATTGTAGGCGAGGTTGTTCGCTTTCATGAAAAGCTAAATTGGTTTGAAAAATTAGCTTTTACACAATATGCTTGTGTTGAAGAGGCTTAGTAAAGAGGTGAATGGTATGGATGCAGTATTGTATATTTGTCACGGTAGCCGAGTAAAAAAGGGCTGTGATCAAGCCATTGAATTTATTGAAAGAAGCAAATCGAAGATTGATGTTCCCATTCAAGAAGTATGTTTTCTCGAATTAGCAGAACCTACAATTGAACAAGGTTTTAAGAGGTGTGTGGAGCAAGGAGCTACTAGAATCGCAATTGTCCCTATCTTATTGTTAACAGCTGGTCATGCTAAAGTAGATATTCCGGAAGAAATACACAAAGTTTATCAACACTATCCACATATCAAAGTTGTTTATGGTACCCCGTTTGGTGTTGACAATCAAATTGTGGATATCTTGATAGAGAGAATTAAGGAGACTGAAGTTACCATTAAAAAAGACGCAATGGTACTATTAGTAGGTCGTGGAAGTAGTGATCCTGAAGTCAAAAAGGATTTTCATGAAATTGCTCAACGCTTGGCACATAAAGGTGGGTTTCAGCATGTAGATACTTGTTATTTGGCTGCCACAACACCAAAGCTTTTAGATGGCTTAAAACAGGCAAGTGAATCAAACTATTCACAAGTGTTTGTGTTGCCATATCTCTTATTTACAGGGATTTTGATGAACGAAATTCGAACAGAGTTAAAAAAATGGAATAAAGCTGAACAAGAGTTTATCTTAGCAAATTATTTAGGCTACCATGATAGGTTAAGTAATATCTTACAAAATCAAGTGAACAAATTATTAAACAGTCAAGGCAATGAATATGATGTTTACCGTTACTCTTAATTTAGAAGGTAAAACCATTTTAATTGTTGGCGGAGGAAAAGTAGCGGTTAGGCGTATACGCAAGCTGTTGGAACATAAAGCAGAGATCATAGTTGTTTCTCCACATGTGGATGATGAAATTCATGAATGGGACAAGCAAGGGAAAATAAAGGTGAAAAAGCGCTGCTTAGAAAAGAAAGACTTAGCTCACGTATTTCTTGTTGTAGTAGCTACTAATCAACTTGACGCTTTAGATATAGTAGAGAAAGAAAAGAGTGAACACCAGCTTATTAATATGGCTAGTGCTCACACAAAAGGAAATGTCTATATACCTGCGAGCTTTTCAAGAGGAGATCTATCAGTTGCCGTATCCACAAATGGTGCAAGTCCTTTGTTGACAAAGAAGCTTATTAGTGAGTTAAAGGTTCAGTTTGACGATAGTTATACACAATACACGTCTTTTTTAAAGCAGTGTAGAGAAATTATTCACAGCATGAATCTACCACATGTGGAAAAGTATAAGTTATTAACAGAAGCGACAGAGGAGGAGCTTCGATTATCAGAAAGATCCCAGGAACAATTTTTAAAGAAATTAAAAAATGTCTAAAAGGCATTATAGCCTTTTAGACATTTTCAATTTCAATGCTTCGAATGCCTGAAATCTTCTGTATTTCGTAATAAACTTCAGTGGTAGGGCGTTTTTGGTGAACGGACACCTTCATTCGAATATATAGTTGCCCCGTATCTAAATCTTTAATACGGATATTCTTTATTGTAATATCTTTTTCTTTAATGCTAGCTGTTGTCTCAACAATATTATGTTTATTAGCAAGTTTCAGTTGAAGGATAAGCTCTTTTTCACGTAGCTGTTTTGGTCCGAAAACCGTAATTAAAAATGGAAGCAGTTCGACGCTAATAATGAGCAAAATAACCCCTATAAATGCTTCCGTATAAAAGCCAGCTCCTACAGCGATACCTATACCAGCAGCTCCCCATATAATGGCAGCTGTTGTTAACCCCGAGATACTGTCATTTTCTTTGCGTAAAATAACTCCCGCACCAAGAAATCCAATACCAGATACAATTTGCGCTGCTAAACGCAGTGGATCCATAGTAATGTTATCACCATCGTTAAAAATGTGAGAGGACTCAATTGAGACAATGGTTAATAAGCAGCTAATAATTGAAATGACAAGCGACGTCTTTAAGCCTACAGGCTTACGCTTTAATTCTCTCTCCAATCCGATAATAAGTCCTAATAGAGCAGATATGCCAAGTTTCAATAACATTTGATGATCCATCTAATTCACCTATTTCACTAAACTGTGTTGTTTTATATCTGTATGATAAAATCAGGACAGATATGTATAGTTAGTATAGTAAACCATTTTTAGTGTTTAGAGATGAAAAATATCATTTTTTATGAAAAATTTTGAAGTTGTTCTCGTAGTTTATATTTTTGGATTTTTCCAGATGCGGTCATCGGAAATGCTTCTACGAAATAGATAGACTCAGGTATTTTAAAGTGTGAAAGTTTGTTTTTGCAATACTCTTTAATTTCAGATGCTGTTGCTTCTACACCTGGCTTTAATTTAATGCAAGCCACCACTGTTTCTCCGTAATGTTTATCGGGAACACCAATCACTTGAATATCTTCAATTTTTGGATGAAGGTATAAAAATTCTTCGATTTCGCGAGGATAGATATTTTCCCCGCCTCTAATAATCATATCTTTTAAGCGACCGGTAATTTTAATATATCCCTCATTATCAATGACGGCTAAATCACCAGTATGAAGCCACCCATCAGAGTCAATGGCCCTGGCTGTTTCTTCAGGCATTTTGTAATATCCCTTCATGATTAAGTAGCCTTTTGCGCAAAGTTCCCCTTGAACACCTATTGGTAATACGTGTCCGTTTATCGGATCGATGATTTTGACCTGTACGTGAGGATGAGCTTTTCCAACGGTTGTTACCCGTCTTTCTAGGGAGTCGGTAGTTGTTGTTTGAGTAATAACAGGTGAGCTTTCAGTTTGTCCATAGGCAATGGTGATTTCGTTAATTCCCATGTCATTCATTACGCGTTTCATTACTTCGGTAGGACAATTCGATCCAGCCATAATTCCCGTTCGTAAACTTGATAAATCGTAATCATGGAAATTTGGAAGATTTAGTTCAGCAATAAACATAGTGGGTACGCCGTGTAAAGCAGTGCACTTTTCTTTTTCAACAGTTTCAAGTACAACGGTAGGATTGAATTCAACGATGGGCACCATGGTCGCTCCAACACATACGGATGCTAATGATCCCATAACACAACCAAAACAATGAAAGAAAGGTACAGGGATACAAAGTTTGTCTTGGTGAGATAGCTTCATTGCATTAGCTACTAAAAGAGCGTTATTTACTATATTATTGTGACTAAGCATAACGCCTTTGGGAAACCCGGTAGTGCCAGAAGTATATTGCATGTTAATTACTTCTTCGGGGTATACATTTTGTTCAGCGAGAGTTAGTGCTTCATCTGAAATGTTCATACTATATAGTAGAAATTGATTCCAATTCATTTTTTGGTTTTTATTATCGATACTAATTAGATGTTGTAGTCTCGGAAGTTTATGGACAATAGATGCAATGATTGATGAATATGAAGTCGTTTTAAAGGAATCAATATAGAAAAGGGCAGTTGTATCTGAATGATTTAAAAGATATTCTACTTCGGCTTCTTGATAACTTGTATTTACTGTAACTAGTACGGCACCAATTCGAGCAGAAGCGAGTTGAAGTAAAATCCATTCCAAGCGATTGGTAGACCAAACTGCAATATGGTCTCCTTTTTTAATTCCTAATCCTAGTAGAGCTTTTGCAACTTTTCCCGTTTCGTTATACAATTCGTTATACGTATAGTGAATATTCTCTTGAGAGTAAATAGTGGCTGGGTGATTTTTAAATGCAGTGCTTGTTTCTTTTAATAATTGGCCAATTGTTAAATTCTTTAGCATCAATCTTAGTTCCCCCCTACTTAATGATTGCGCTTTCATTTAATATTGTACCAGCACTCTCTTTATGTTTCATAAAAAAACTTCGACAACCTGTCAGAGGGAATTTGTCGAAGCATAAAGAAATTTGTTAATAGAGTAATTGATAAAAGTAAGAAGTTAAAAGTGTAAAAAACAAACTTAAGGACGATAGAAAAACGAAAGGAATTCCTTTTACCTTTCCTTCAGAGTTCATTAAGCGCAAAGATTCGAAATATGCTTGAGAAATTAAAAAGATGGACACAATAAAGGATACGTACAGAGCGATTGAAATCCATAGGTTCATGACATCAACTTCCTATCTATTCAATGTTATTACTAGAAGATATGTGAGAATGAAAAGTTCTATTCCTATAAAAGGTCAGTCATCTATATAAGTTGAATTTATCTTTTACAATCGAATGCACAATCGATCAATAACTTTTCTAGGTGAGTCAT
>NZ_JBXDLD010000008.1:0-3658 GCF_056820425.1 Priestia sp. KCTC 13724
ACAACAGTAATTAGTAAGGCGAAAAAAGGTTGGCCTCTTAACCAACCTTTTTTCAGCTGTTCAAATAATGGAAAAACATGGAGGTTATTTTTTTGAAAGATAAAATAACCACATTGAAAAACCTACTTTTTATTATAATGGTCATTGGTTTCGCATCAGGATGTAATGGTAATCAAAATGAATTTATTCAAGGTAATAGTACTTTTGGTATTTCACAAGTACATACAAGTAAGCCAATTGATCAATCCGTTGCCAATCATGCGAAAGAAAAGATAATTGCCAAGGAAGATATATTACAGACGTAAAAGTTGTGAATACTGATAAAGAGCTTTTGGCAGCGATTAAAGTTGAGAATTTTGATCGATTTCGATTAAAGAGTATCTAGAAGTCAGTAAAATCCGACTTAGAAAAAATATATCCGGACTATAAAGTTTTTGTTTCGACTGATAAAAAAATATTCTGGGAGCTTGAAAAGGTCGAGCAAAGACTGAAAAAAAACGATATGAATAAGAAGAACTTAAAAAAGGAAAGATATACGACAGATGAACTGTTAGAGCTACTTCGCAGGAAGGATGTCTTTCAAGTCTCTGATGTAGAATTTGCTGTTTTAGAGCCAACAGGTGATTTATCTGTGATGCTAAAGAAAGAAAATCAACCTTTAACAGCAAAGGATATAAACTTGAAGGTTGCTTCAATCAAGGAGCCTCAGACCATTATTATGGATGGTGCAATAATGGATGAACCACTAGCCACGATTGGACGAAGTCGGGCTTGGCTACATACTGAATTAGAAAAACTAGGGGTAACGATTGAAAATGTATTTCTTGGACAGGTTAATTCTTACGGAGAGTTAACGATTGATCTGTTTGACGATAAATTACAAGTCGCCCCCCTCAAGAAAGACCCTTAATTCTTTCAACCTTGAAAAAATGTCAAGCAGACTTAGAACTATTTGCTCTTGGAACGGAATCAAAAGAGGCCAAACAAATGTATAGGTTAAACAGTGAAAAATTACAAGAAGCCATTGATAAAGTGACCCCTATTTTAAAAGGATAAGGATTTAGCTTAGATTCATACATGACGAAAAAAAGATACCATTTTTAATTGAAAAAAGTTTAAAAACCTTAGTCCAATTTCGGACTAAGGTGAATTTTTTTACGAGGTGTTAGAAGTGTCTATTTTTTTAGTTAAAGTTATTTTTATCTATATTGTGTTTATTGTAGCAGTAAAAATTTTAGGGAAATCAGCTCTAGCCCAACTTACCCCTCATGATTTTGGAGCGATTCTTTTTTTATCTTATTTAGCTTTTGGTTCTATTAAAGTAAACGGAGTGATGGAGGGGATTATTGGAGTCATTGTAATAACATGCATTCATCTATTTATATCAAAGTTAAGTTTATTAAATAAGTTAAACTCTTTTATTATCGGAAAACCGACTATTCTAATTAAACACGGGAAAATTATCTATCGAAATTTAAAGGAAAGTAGATATCCTTTACCTGAGCTGTTGTCTAATTTAAGAACATCAGGATATCCGGATATTCACGATATTGAATATGCGATTTTGGAAGCAACAGGTGAAATTAGCATTTTTCCAAGAAAAGAATTAGTTCCTATTACTCCAAAAGATTTACATATGAAAGTGGAATACCGCGGATTACCCATAGCCGTTGTCATTGAAGGGAAAGTGCAAAAGCGTAATTTAAAATTAATCAACAAAAATGAAAAGTGGTTAAAGGAAGAACTAAAGGCAAAGGGATATCTTCAAATCAAAGATATTTTTTACGCTGCTGTTAGAGATACCGATCATTCATTAACCATTAACAAAATAGATGTTAACGACTAATTTTAAGACGCTTTCCTCCCACTATAAATTAATGTTTTCTCTTATTTACTCCTTCTTATATTTTATTCTCAGATAGGCAAATATGGATTTTTAATGGTACAAACAACCCAAATATTACCTTATTCATAAGATAGCATTAAGTTCGAAGTATTTATAAGGAAGGATCTGAGAAACCAAATGTTTTTATACCCCTTTTCATACCCCAGTTTTTATACTCCCTATGGGGGGTAAAAAGTGAAACTTTGCGTACTGTAATACCTTTTCTGAATTATGGTTTGCAAGAAGCAACATTTACATCATATTCTCATGCCCTTTCAGAAGTAGTAGCCATGACTTATTTACTGGGAAAAGGATATGACCCACAAACTGCTTTTAAAACAGTTGAATCATGGGAAGTTAATGAAAGATTTTATTAAGTGTTTCTAAAACGCTAATATGTGTTTTTATAAGAATATTTTAAAATTAAATAAGGGAGAGGACCACTTTGCAAACCGCACCCAAACCATGATTAGTATCCCATTTCCATCTGTATGGGGTATTGATGCTTCTATAGCTGGAAGACCAATCATTAGAGGTATACTTACCATTAATTCCATTATAGGCACCAAAGTAATGGGTACCGTTAATTTCCGTGGTACACCTATCCCAATTATCTTTATCTGCAAAATAAAATTGGACTTCCTAATAATCTGCTATACCGCGAACAATATCAATGGAACTTACCGATCATTCAAGCCGAAGCAGGCTGGGATATTACAACAGGGGATGAACATATTATTATTGCTGTTATAGACACTTGGGTTGATCTGGACCATCCTGATCTGAGCGGAAGATTAACAAATGGATACACTAACGTTGCATAAATATTGACTGAATTTTCTGTTTTATTATTTTTCCGTTTGAGAAGAAAAATGAAGACACGTGAACAGAGGTAGTAATCATCCATTTTTTCACTATAACCTTTGGCGAGGGCGACAGAGACGGTTAAACCTTTACGGGACAGCTCTTCCTGCTATTTTTCGACTCCAAATGTGTGCGGATTTCCACGGTGCTGCTTTTAACAACCGACTAATTTGTAAGTACGTCCGTGAACTGTTTGTACCCAACTGAGCCAGTACGTTTAAACAGTAGACAATCATCGCGATGTACACTTGATTATGGACAGCTTGTTCGCTTTGTCCGTAGAACTTTTTGATGTTCAAGTGTTGTTTCATCCACTTGAAAAACAGCTCGATTGCCCAGCGTGATTTGTACAGTTCAGCGAGTTCATCCGCATTTAAGTCGAAACGATTCGTGATGAGGTGCAGCTCATTCCCTTTTGAATCCATCACTTTCAGTAGTCGAAACTCATTACCAGCCTGACTTTGTGCTGTGCCCAAAGAAATCATTTCATCTGATAAAACAGTTGAATTTTTTGGAAGGTGAAATTTCTCGATTTGATGTGTAACGGCGTTTTTTCGTAAGCGTGAGACAAAGAAATACCCGTCGTCTGTCATACGGTCAAATTGCTTGTAATCCAAGTAACTACGGTCAAAAACATACATGCACTCTTTGTCGTCAACAAGTACTTCTAGCTGACCTCGATCATGTTCAATCGCATTCGTTAACACCGCTTTATCCGGGTATGAACAGCCGAGTCGATGATTTTCAGTGGTGTTGTCATTTTCCGTCGCTTTTCAAAATGCGTTTTCTTATGAATTTGCGCGACTAAATCTAGAAACACCTGCTGGAACACCTCTGTCAGCACTTGATTTAGCCGGCGTCCCAGTTGCGAAAAGCTAATTGATTCTAGTTCGGTTGCTTTTTGTAGGT
>NZ_JBXDLD010000009.1:0-29363 GCF_056820425.1 Priestia sp. KCTC 13724
CGAAAAATATTTTTTTGACACCCCACCAACGGCTCAAACCGTTGATAAATCAACATTTATAGAGGGAGGATTATATCGATTTAATAAAATAAAGAACGCTATAGGGGGGATTTGAAATGGAACTAGTTATTATCCTTTTATCACTTAGTCTTTTAATGTTTGTCGCATATCGCGGATTTTCAGTTATTTTATTTGCACCGATCTGTGCACTTTTTGCTGTTGTGCTAACTGAGCCAAGCTATGTATTACCTTTCTTTTCAAATATTTTTATGGAAAAGATGGTAGGATTTATCAAGCTTTATTTTCCCGTTTTCTTACTAGGGGCTATTTTTGGTAAAGTCGTTGAAATGTCAGGGTTGGCTGAAACGATTGCTAAAACAATTGTACAAGTTGTTGGTGCAAAGCGTGCAATTTTAGCTATTGTCATCATGGGAGCGATTCTAACTTATAGTGGAGTTAGCTTATTTGTTGTTGTTTTTGCTATCTATCCATTTGCAGCGAATCTATTTCGAGAAGCCAATATTCCTAAAAGGCTTATTCCAGGAACGATTGCATTAGGTGCCTTTACGTTTACAATGGATGCTTTACCAGGTACTCCACAGATTCAAAACGTTATTCCAACTACTTTCTTCAAAACTGATATTTATGCTGCACCGATGCTCGGTATTATTGGAGCCATTTTCGTCTTACTTGTAGGGATGAAGTATTTAGAAGCTCGTCGTAAAAAAGCAGAAGCTGCTGGTGAAGGGTACTACGGCTTTGACCACGAAACCGCAGCTGCAGCTGAGAAGCTAGAAAATGATGTAACAACGGGAGAAGAAGAAACAAGTACGAAAAGTGAAAAACCAACCTTGCCTCGTCAAATCTTAGCGTTTGTACCACTCATTTTAGTAGGTGTTATGAATAAAGTATTTACAATGACTTTGCCTGTTTGGTATCCAAATGGCTTTGATTTTACTGCCATTGGTCTTGACTCCTTTGGAAAAGTTGAGCTTTCATCTGTACTTGCTATTTGGTCAGTTCAAATGGCTCTAGTAGTAGGGATTATTGCGACACTACTGTATGATTGGAAAAAGATAAAAGTAAACTTTCAAGCAGGTCTTAACACCAGTATCAGCGGGGCATTGTTAGTTTCTATGAACACGGGTGCTGAATATGGTTTTGGAGGCGTTATTGCTGCTCTTCCAGGCTTTGGTGTTATTAGTAAAGGAATTTCCGAGACATTTACAAATCCACTTGTTAACGGTGCTGTGACTACAACAACATTGGCTGGTATAACTGGTTCTGCATCAGGCGGTATGGGAATTGCATTAAGCGCTATGTCAGAAAAGTATTTAGCGGCAATTAATCAGTTTAATATACCACCTGAAGTGATGCACCGCGTTATTTCAATGGCATCAGGCGGTATGGATACACTTCCACATAACGGTGCTGTTATTACGCTTCTTGCAGTAACAGGTTTGACTCACCGTCAAGCATATCGAGATATTTTTGCAATTACGATCATTAAAACGCTAGCGGTTTTTGTCATCATTGCACTTTACACTTTCTTCGGTATTGTTTAAGGTAAAAAGCATCCTTTCTTAGTAGCAAGGATGCTTTTTTATCGACATATTTCCCTAGAAATAATGTTATTTCGCAGGAAATGTCTTATTATGACTCTTGTAAATTCTTTTCTTGTTCTAATCGTTCTAAGATGCGGCGTTTACGATAAAGCATCGTCCCTATTTCTCCAATGTCTCCAATCGCCTGCTTATTTACATAAGCACCGAAGATCATACCTGCTATAGGAATCATTTGAAAAAGCTTTTTCCATCCCCAGTTATCTCGATAAGTCGTAAATACCTCTCTCCAACCTTGAAGCTGCGATAAGCTTTGTTCTCGCTTCCCTTCTGATAGCTTTTCTAAAATTGCTCGCTTACCTACAATGTCAGAGGATAAGAACTGCATGCACTTTACCATAAACACACGCTCTTCTTGTTTTGTCGGGTCGTATCCATAGGAAACAGCTACTTCTTGTAGCGTTTTTAAAGTTAGCCCTAGTACAAACGGTACATCAATAGCCAGCGTGAAGATACCACCAATTCCAGTCGTAGCACCTTGAATTTTAGCATTTTTTTGACGTGCCTCCACAAAGGCATTTGCTAACTCATCCATTTCTTGAATAGATAACTGCTGAATATCCGTTAATGTTAAATCTTTTTCTTTTAAACGTTTAGATGCTTTTTCTAACGTAGCGGAAGTATTAGCTAAATATTGGCCTCCGTTATCAATGTACTTAGCAACCTCGTCAAGAAGCTTTTCTATTTTTTCGTGGATAAACCTAGGCGTGACTTTATCAAGCGCTGCAAAAGGTAAGCGAAGCAACTTTTCCCAAAAGAATAGTCCCTTTTGACTTTTTTCCCACTTTTCAATCTTCTTTAATTCTTTAGCCAGCTGTTCAGTCGTTTCCACATGCTTTCCCCTTTCTACATAAAGCGCCCAGACAACTTATTTGCTGGACGCTCTCTTTTCCCTTATGCTTTTTATTTCTTTTTCACATATTTAAACATAAAGAAAATAACAATGATAACTAATAGTCCAATTCCAATCGGCTGCATATATTGAGATACAATAGGTCCAACATCTTCCCATTGTGGGCCTAACTTATAACCCAGATATACGTAAAGGGCAGTAATTGGTAACATCGCTACAAACGTGTAAATGGAAAATTGCCAAACGTTCATTTTTGCCATTCCGCAAGGAAGCGAGATGGCTGTACGTACTCCAGGAATAAAGCGACCAAAAAAGGCTACTCCTGCCCCATATTTATTAAAAAATCGATCTGCTGCATCGATTTCCTTTTCTTTTACTAGAAAATACTTTCCATATTTTAAGACAAGTGGACGCCCACCATAGCGACCAAGAGCATAAAGTGTTAATGGTCCAAACACGCCTCCAACTGTTCCTGCTAAAATAGCCAAATAAAGGTTCATGTCACCTTGATATACCCAATATCCTACGAGTGGTAAGACTAGCTCTGCTGGGACAAATTCAAACGTTAGCGCTAAGATAACGCCGAAATACGAAAGTTGCTTAAGCGCTTCTACTAGTGATAAAACAATTGTTTCTAACAAACGACTTCCTCCTTAGTTAACTTACTGCTCTATAACAAAACGTGATATTTTAAAGCTTCACAAGTCATAATTGTATATTAATCCCCTTTAATTGAAAAGTAAAAAAAGAACGAATGCTGTCAATCTAACGAATTAACGAGTCGTTCTGTAAAAAACCCCAACAAAAAACCTGAACGATTAAAAGTTATCAACTCTCAATCGTTCAGGTATAGTAAGGACTGAACTACTTATGTCTCAGTCTCCTAAATTTTAAAGTTAATTTGGATGACGCCAACTTTTCGAAGCGCATCATATAAGATGACAAGAGCTGGACCTAAAAACAGCCCCACAAACCCTAGCAATTTAAATCCAATATACAGGCTAATTAACGCAGCTAAAGGAGAAATCCCCATGTTTGTTGAAAAAACTTTTGGTTCTACAACTCTTCGAACGACGGTAATCACCCCAAATAAAATAAATAGACCAATTGCCAACGAGTCTTGACCTTGAGTTAAAGCAAATATTCCCCATGGAACTAGAACGGAACCTGTTCCTAGAATTGGTAGAATATCAACGATAACGATTAAAAGACTCAATAAAGCCGTGTACGGAACATTTAATAGCCATAGCCCAACATAAGCCATCACAAATGTTAAAAGACTCAATACAATCTGAGCTTTAATGAAGCCAACACCTGCTTGCATTAATTGCGTAATAACAATCTTTGTTTTATATTTCGTTTCATCTGTTAAAAACGATTTTACTTTTTCTTTTATGTTCGGTAGCTCTAAGCTAATGAATACTAAAGCAACTAAATAAATCAGAAATTCTAGCAGGAAGCCTGGAACGGTTGCAGCAAAGCTAATAATTAACTCAACGGTTCCTTTTAATAGTGTATCCAATGAATTAATGGTGCTTTCGATTGCGTTTTCAATGGATGAAATGACTTCTGTAGGAAGAGCGTTTGAATAATACTTCCACTTAATAATGTTAGGATAAATTGTTGTTTCATAAAGCTCTTTTACAAAAGAAGGCGTAACTTTTGAGAGAGCCACTACTTGCGTTACAATTGTACGAATAATAAAGAAACCAATTAATGTTATGGATACAACATATAATAAAAACGCTACTAATACAGCATAGATTCGACTAAACTTCAAAGAATGCTGCAACTTTTGAATAAGACCTTCTAGAACAATTGCTGTTAATAATGCAAAGACAATTGGTAAGCTATAAGGAATTAAAAAACAAGCTGCAATAATCGATACAATAATTGCTATGCGCTTCTTCCACATATGTAAATGCCTCCCACGCTTTCTTCCTAAATTCACTCACATGCCACATACTAGAGCACGCTCAGCTTGTTTATTTAAAAACATATCTGTTGTTACCTACTATAATTATAGGTTTAATTTCTTTATTAATAAAGAACTAATCAAAAAATTATCAAAAAAGCTACTTACCTGTTCATAAAAATAGAACCGGTAAGTAGCCTTATGCATTAAGCATTGTTACGAGAGATTAGAAGATACATTAGCTAGCTACTTTTGCCTCTCTCGACTGTTTCATCACTTCATTAGCTTTTATAGGATTGTACTTGCCTTCAGACTTAGACATAACAATTCCTGCAATTGTGTTACCCATTAAGTTTACAACTGTACGAGCCATATCCATAATTCGGTCCACACCGGCAATGAATGCAAGACCTTCGGCTGGAATTCCAATCGTACCTAACGTTGCTAATAATACAACAAATGATGTTCCTGGAACGGCTGCCATCCCTTTTGAAGTAATCATAAGCACTAGGATTAGCGTTAGCTGTTCGACAATGGTTAAGTCAATTCCATAAACCTGTGCCAAGAAAATAGCGGCAATTGCTTGATACAGCACAGATCCATCTAAGTTAAACGTATAACCAATTGGGATAACAAACGATACAATAGCTTTTGGACATCCCATTTTTTCTAATTTGCCCATAATACGCGGTAATACCGTTTCTGAACTTGATGTGCTATATGCTAACAGCAATTCATCTTTTAAATAACGCATTAATGTAAAGATATTTACACCAGCCCATTTCGCAACCGCTCCTAAAACCACAATTAAGAAGAACAGTAAACCAGCGTGAACTAGAATAACAAGTTTCGCTAGAGACATTAATGATTCTAAACCAAACTTAGAAACAGTTACACCAATGAGAGCAAAGACCCCGATAGGAGCAACTTTCATCACCATGTTAACAACATGGAACATCGCATGAGAAACGCCGTCAAAAAATTGTAAAACAGGCTTTCCACGATCCCCAATAGCTGCTACACCTAATCCAAATAACACGGAGAAAAAGATGATGGCTAACATGTCACCTTCCACTAATGATTGGAAGAAGTTCGTTGGAACAATATGAAGGAACGTTTCTGCAACGGATTTCTCACTTTGTTCTTCACTTGTCTCTACGTACTGGTTAATATCAGTCTTTTGTGCAGATTCAATGTCCACTCCTACACCTGGTTGGAAAGCATTAGCCAATAACACACCTATAATGATTGCAAACGTTGTGATGACTTCAAAGTAAATGATAGTCTTAGCACCTAATCGGCCTACTTGCTTGCCGTTACCAGCGCCCGCAATACCAACAATTAAGCTTGAGATAACAATTGGAATAACAATCATTTTAATCAGGCGTAAGAATAAGTCGCCCAGCGGCTGTAAATACGTTGCTACTCTTGGATCATTAAACCAAATAACACCAACTAGAATACCTAAAATTAAACCAACAAAAATTTGTGTTGCCATGCCAAACCGCAATTTTTTCATATGTGCTCTCCTCTCTGTTGTAAAGCGATTTTATTTTTTCTGAAAATTAAAAAAAGACCATTCTAAAAGAAAGAATGGTCGACAAAAAGACAATGTTCTTTCTCTCAATAAGCAGACGAGGTTAACTGTCGGATTCGGGTTTGAGAGTACCCTACTTTCACTCAGGAAAGATTCACCCCAAGGCATATGATATACCAAATTTGTGGTTCCCCCGCTCTAATGTAGACTAAGCTTCTTATTAAATTATTTTTCTGAAATATTATACAGAATTAATATTTTATTCAATAAGAATAATTTATCTGTTTTTCGAAAGCTTGTCAATTTATTTTTATGACTCAAAACTTTTTAACTATATAAATGCCAAAATATAAAACAGCCTTGGTTCTAAATGTAACCAAGGCTGTTTTAGCATTCTTAAAAGAATACAAGATAAATAGCAACTGCTAATACAATACGATAAATAGCAAAAGGTACCAATTTTATTCGATTAATTAATTTTAAGAAAAAGCGAATGGAAACAAGCGCTACAATAAAAGCACTAATAAAGCCGGCAATGAAAAAAGGCAATGCATCAATCGTGAAATACTGCCAATTTTTGATTAATGATAACCCACTAGCTCCTGCCATGATAGGAACAGCCATAATAAAAGTAAAATCAGAAGCTGCTCGGTGACTCATGCCTAAAAGTACCCCACCTGAAATGGTAGCACCAGAGCGTGAAAATCCTGGCCATAGAGCGATACATTGAAACAATCCAACACCAATGGCTTGACGATAGGTCATTTGATCTACCGTTTCTGTTTTTGGAATTCTTGAAGCAAAGCGGTCTGCAATAATCATTAAAATTGCTCCTGCAATTAAGCTGACTAACACCGTGTTCAACGAGAACAAATGCTTGTCAATAAAATCT
The DNA here is from genome assembly GCF_056820425.1 of Priestia sp. KCTC 13724. Lineage (NCBI taxonomy): Bacteria > Bacillati > Bacillota > Bacilli > Caryophanales > Bacillaceae > Priestia > Priestia sp. KCTC 13724. Next base: position 6,820 of record NZ_JBXDLD010000009.1, read on the forward strand.
TCAAATAAGAATCCTAATACAGCTGCCGGAAGCAAACCAACGATAACTTGAGAAAGCTTTAATCGATTTGTTACCTGTTCATATTTCTCATTTTTACGATTTAACCCTAATAGATTAATAAAACGATTTCTAAACAAAACAACAACGGCTAGGATCGAGCCTAATTGAATGACAATCTTAAATGTATTAGCAACCTCTGGTGAAAATAGTTCTTTTGAATTCAGCCATAAATCATCTACAATAATCATGTGTCCGGTCGATGATACAGGCGCAAATTCAGTTAGACCTTCTACAATTCCTAAAATAATCGCAACAATAATTTCCCACATTTTTACTCTACCTTTCAAGATTACATAATTTTTTCATCTTCATAGCAAACGTGAATATTCGCTTTTTATCATAATTGTTTGCTGATAAAAACACAATCTTTATTTGAAGAACAAAAAAAGCCCATTTGGGCTTTTTTATGGACAATCTTATTTACTATATGATTTAACTTGTTTTGAGTGAACTACTTTACCTTTTAGATTATATAAGCTAAGAAGATAACCGCCCATAGCCCCAGCGATTGCTGGTACTAACCAACCAAATCCTGTGTTATACAATGGCAAAGTCTTTACAAGTTCCCCCCAAGCACCTAAGTTTAACCCTGACTGAAGACAAGCGTCCGTTACGCTTACAATTCCAACGAATAAAATAGATAAAGCATATACACCTTGCTTTCCTTTGATTAAAGAATTCGTTAATGATAGAACAATTAGCATAATAGCAACAGGGTAAATAGCTGTTAAAACTGGAACTGAAATTTTTAGAATCATGGTTAATCCTAAGTTTGCAACAAGTAAACTAAATACGGCAATTGTACTAACCCAAACCTTATATGATACTTTCGGTACTAATTGCTCAAAATACTGACTGCATGAGGTTAATAATCCAACAGAAGTTGTTAAACACGCTAGCGTAAATACAACTCCTAATAGAACAGCTCCGAACGGTCCAAAAAGCGTAAATACAATGTTCGTTAACGTTATTGCTCCATTTGCTGCATTGGCATGACTAACAGATCCTAAATATGCCAGCATAAGATAAATAATAGCTAGCAACGTTCCTGCAATTACTCCTGCACGAATGGATGATGACATAATACTTTTCGCACTAGTCATTCCTTTTTGCTTCAAAGCCATTGCAATGACAATTCCAAAGTTTAGCGCAGCGATTGTATCCATGGTCGCATAACCATCGGTAAATCCAGTAGCGAATGCTTTTGTGACATAATTACCTGCAGGTTGACCAGCCGGCTCAAAAGGATAAGAAAGGGCACGAATAAAAATAAGTGAAATAAGAACTAATAAAACTGGCGTTAATACTTTCCCAAAGCGGTCAACAAGCTTTGAAGGCTTTAAAGCTAACCAGTAAGCAAGTGCAAAATAACAAAACGTATATCCAAACAGCGCGGCTTTTACATTTACTCCTTCAGGTAAAAAAGGCTGTACGCCCATTTCAAATGCTAAGCTTCCTGCTCGTGGGATTCCTAAAAAAGGTCCAATTGCTAAGTAAATCATGACCGTAAATACAACGGCGAAAACTGGGTGGACTCGGTTTGCTAATGAATGAAGACCATTTGATTTTGCTACAGCAATGACACCCAGGATTGGTAGCCCCACAGCCGATAAAATGAAGCCTGTAACAGCTGGCCACAATTCACTTCCAGCAGACTGTCCTAAAAATGGAGGGAAAATTAAGTTTCCTGCTCCAAAAAATAATGAGAATAGCATTAAACTAATAAACAGTGTATCTTTTCTTGATAAAGCATTCATGTGAGTTCCTCCTAGATTGTTTGTATTTCTGATTTTTCTGTCTAATGTCAATATCACTTTCCACTCGAATCACTCCTTTTTATACACAAAAAAATCCCGTCCCTAAAAAGGGACGAGATATAATTCTCGCGTTACCACCCTCGTTCTGCTAAAAACAGCAGCACTCGCCAACGTACGTGTTCATACGTGTTCCTTCTAACGGTGGACGTCCGAATATACTTACTATAAGGCTTCAGCATATTTTCTCAGAGATGATTTTCAGCTAGGAACTGTACGCTAACTTTCAGCAAACGTTAGCTCTCTGGGGAACAGTTTTCATAACCTACTCGTTCTCTTCAACGAATTTATAAGGTGTTTTAATTGAATAAAAATATTCTAACAAAACTTTTAAGATTTGTATACAAAAATTAAAATATTTTATCAATTATATTTTTCCCCATTAATAGTCAGTCTATAAAATGAAACTTCTATAGCTAATTCGTTCGTATATACTACTACATTACTTAATAGGAGGCTCTTATACATGAGCGGAAATGTACGTGTTATGAAATGGCTAACGGCTGGGTATGAAGCATTTTTAGGTATTCCTCTAATTGGTGGTGCATTCATCATAAGCTTTTCATGGGGACCTTTAGTATTTGCTTTTTTCCTGCATGCAATTGCTCTATTTTTATCTCATAAAGAAGGTCGTTCAGCTTACGGAAATATTTTGGGGATGGTGACATCATTTGTCGGCGTAATCCCAGTTGTGGGAATGGTTATGCATATTATTACCGCTATTGTTATTGCATTTGAAGCAGCAAAAAGATAAATAACCGCTTGCATTTTCCCCTAATGATGGTAGAATGAAGTCGTCAATTAAATGATTTTCTACTAGGGGTGTCTGATTACACAGACTGAGAGAAGAGTTATTGTGCTCTTTAACCCTCTGAACCTGATTTGGGTTATACCAACGTAGGGAAGTAGTCTTGAAAGAACGGTGTTTTATGCTGTTTTCTTTTTTGTCTATTCCATCGGGCTCTTACATAGAGCCCGATTTTTTTGTTCGGTATAGCTTATTTTCTCAAAATCTACTAGCATAATGGAGGAATAAGTATGTCTAAAGAACAAGTAATCATTTCAATGCAACAGCCGTTTCCAAACAGTAAAAAAGTATACGTGCAAGGGACTCGAAGTGATATTCAAGTACCGATGCGCGAAATCCACCTTTCCCCCACTGTAAACGACCGCGGTGAAGAGCAAAACACCCCCGTTCGCGTTTACGATACAAGCGGCGTATACACCGATCCAGCCTATAGTGTAGATTTAGAAAAAGGACTGCCACCTTTACGCAAACCATGGATTGCAGAACGAAACGATACTTTTTCCTATGCTGGCCGTACCGTTCAAGCAAGAGATAACGGCTATAAAGAAGGCGATCAACGGAACGAAACGAAAAGCTTTCCCCTTATTAATTATTCACCACAAAAAGCAAAGGATGACAGAAACGTCACCCAAATGCATTATGCAAAAAAAGGAATTATCACGCCTGAAATGGAATTTATCGCAATTCGTGAGCAAATGAGTGCAGAAACGATTCGTGAAGAAGTTGCAGCAGGGCGTGCAATCATTCCCTGCAATATTAACCACCCAGAAGTTGAACCAATGATTATTGGAACAAAGTTTCACGTGAAAATTAATGCAAATATCGGAAACTCTGCTGTTCATTCATCAATTGAGGATGAAGTTGAAAAGATGACGTGGGCTACAAGGTGGGGAGCAGATACAATTATGGATCTTTCAACTGGTAAAGACATTCATAAGACGCGCGAATGGATTATTCGAAACTCACCCGTTCCTGTTGGCACTGTCCCAATCTATCAAGCTTTAGAGAAAGTTAATGGTATAGCAGAAGACCTATCTTGGGAGGTTTATCGTGATACACTCATTGAACAAGCAGAACAAGGGGTTGATTACTTTACAATTCATGCAGGCGTACTGTTGCGCTATATTCCACTAACTGCTACGCGAACAACCGGTATTGTCTCACGGGGTGGTTCCATTTTGGCTCAATGGTGCTTAGCACATCACCAAGAAAACTTTTTGTATACACACTTTGAAGAGATTTGCGAAATTTGTAAGCAATATGATATCTCAATCTCACTGGGAGATGGCCTGCGCCCTGGTTCAATTGCTGATGCGAACGACGAAGCTCAATTTGCAGAGCTTGATACGCTTGGCGAATTAACAACAATTGCATGGAAGCATGATGTTCAAGTAATGATTGAGGGTCCTGGACATGTGCCAATGCATCTGATTAAAGAGAACGTTGACCGACAAATGGAAGTTTGCCACGAAGCACCATTCTATACCCTGGGACCACTAACAACTGATATAGCACCGGGCTATGACCACATTACGTCTGGTATTGGAGCTGCAATGATTGGGTGGTTTGGTACAGCAATGCTTTGTTATGTAACCCCAAAAGAACATTTAGGCCTCCCGAATAAAGAAGATGTTCGCGAAGGTGTAATTACCTATAAAATTGCTGCTCATGCTGCTGATCTTGCAAAAGGTCACCCAGGTGCCCAAATTCGTGATAACGCACTTTCAAAAGCTCGATTTGAGTTTAGATGGCATGACCAATTTAATTTATCGTTAGATCCTGACCGAGCTCGAGAATACCATGATGAAACACTACCAGCAGAAGGTGCTAAAACCGCTCACTTCTGTTCCATGTGTGGACCTAAGTTCTGTTCAATGAGAATTTCTCATGATATTAGACAACTAGCGGATGAAAAACAGCTCGTTGATTTCGCTAAACAAGGCATGAAAGAAAAATCACAGGAATTTATTGAAAAAGGATCTAAACTTTATTCTTAATAAAAAGCACCGAGGTAAGCAACTACTTATCTCGGTGTCTATCGTTTTAAAATAAGTCTTTTAAAGAAAAAGAGCAGCTTAACTAAAATCCATCCGACCAGTGTTCCAATTGAATTTAGCAGAATATCATCAATATCAAAAACTCGCTCTGTTAACTCATATTGTAAAATCTCAACAGTGAAACTGATTAAGAACCCTGTGACAACCACTTGAATAAATCCGTCAAATGATTTCATAAAAAGCGGTATAAACATTCCAATTGGAGCAAACATTACAATATTCCCTATTACGTTCACGAATGCTAGCTCAAGATTTCCACTGGCCCACATGAGCTTAATTGTACTAAATAAGCTTAAATTCATAGCTTGCCCATATACTTGCTCGTTTTCTTTAATGAGCGTGACGTAAATAAGTGTCACACCATATATAATAAACAAGAAAAGCAATCCTTGTTTTACTTTTTTCTTTGTATTATCCGTCATGTTTTTCCACACCTTCTCTGTCCTTACCGTCCGCTTTTACTTCTATCATATTGTACATGCTATGTATTTATGAAACATTCAGCTTACTTTATCCTATCACGTTACCTCTTTTTCTGGATACCAAACTTTAAAAATAAAAGAGACTGGGACACAATGAAATGATTCCTTCTCAAAGGCGAATCATTACTTTGTTATAATAGCTAGGTTGTAAGCACAAGTTCGTTCCCTTACGCTCGTTTTTTGAATTTGTTTTTGAACCAACAAAAAAATACCCAAGCTATCAAAAGCAGTTAACTTGTGATAGTTGGGGTATATCATTGTTTGAAGCACTTATGTCTCAACTTCTTGTAATTAATTAATGATTCCTCGATGAATCACTTCAACAGTTACATCTGGTTTAATATCGATTTGAGCATAGTCTTTTTTCCATTCATCTTTACCTTATCTGTCATCGTCATATATTTGTTCTTTTTATTTGATAATAATAATGCTTTTGCTTCCTCATCTTTTAACGTTATTTCCGAAAATTTTTCTCCATTAAATAACGCAATTCCCTTTATTTCTACAGACATGTTTTCCTTATTAAATTTTGCATAAGGTAGAGCTAACCCTTTTCCTTCATCAAATAACAATGTACAAATCGTTTGAAGAGTCTCTACTGGTACGAGTGATTGCTTTTCACCGTTAAAATTAAATCAACAGGGATAAGCTCATAGTGAAATGAAATCGTAGCAATATATAATGCTGGTAGACTGATTGCCACAAAAAAACTAAAGATTCTCAACAATCGAAAGAAAGAGCCGTACAAAGAGCGCGTATTATAATCTTCTGGTGATTGATAGAATGTAAAAAAGCAAGAAGGCGCAACAATTGTGGATGAGTTTCCAGCTGTCATAATCGCAATTCTTCCTTCTAATAAATTCCCCATCACGCGGTCCGGTCTTTCTGTATTAAGCGGCTGTGGAAAAGGTGAAAACGGTGAATTTTCAAGAGCTTCTTCAATAATACTCCCGCTTTCCACCGCGTCCACGTCAATTGATTCTAATCGTCGAAATACTTCTTCATAGTATTCTGGATTTGAAATTCCTTTAAGGTATAAAACAGCTACTCTCGTGCGCGAAATTGTACCGACTTCAAGGTATTTAACGATTAAGCTTCCATCTAAAAAACGCTGACGCATTAAGTTTATGTTTTTATCTAGATTTTCAACAAACCCTTCATGAGAACCGCGCACAACTTTTTCATCGATTGCTTGGCTAACTTCCCTAGATGCAGGAAGCGTAGCATCAATTACATATAAAATGAGTGTATCTTCAAGAAATAAAATAGCTCCTCCACTATAGAGCAACGTAATGATTTCATGCAAATCTTGAGATTCGTTAACGGAACCGATTTGAATAACCTCTTTTGGGTCTCCTTCCTTTTCAAGAAGCATTAGTTTAATTACATGTTCGTTTAATTTCACCGAATCCATGAATGGTACAAAATACATTAAAAGCGCTTTTTTACAATTAAAAGTTAACCAGCGCTCACCTAAATCACTTGTATAGTCTAAGTACTCTTGAATATACTTTTTATTTTCTTCAATTGTTAGTTTGAGCGGAATGTTGATAGATGCTGGATCTTGCTTTGGTACGCTTGCTTGCTTTTGTTTTTTCTTTTTGGGATAACGTTTAATCAGCATCAAATCCACCTCAATTCTAAATAGTTAGACTTTCAGTGTTTCTAAATTTGGAAATATTATGTAATTTAAACATAAAAAGAAGATTTGGTGTTTATCCCAAATCTCCTGACTTATACGTTCCAATCGGTTCCCCATATTTTAATTTTGTTCCACATTCCAATGTATTCGTTAGCTTTACCTTATCTCTTTCGAACAAAAGGACTACTGTTGAGCCAAACTCAAATAACCCCACTTCTTCTCCTTTTTCATAAAAGGTATCGTTAACAGATGTCGTATAATATTTTCCATTCTTTACATTAGTCGTATGATTTCCGTATGGTACCTGGACACTTCCAACAATAAATGCGCCTACTTTAACAAGCGCTATTGTTCCAGCTTGCGTATCCACATATGTGATCAATCGCTCGTTTTTTGTGAATAGCCCAGGAACATGCTCGACTCCGATACGATTAACCGGGAACAAACGTCCTGGTAAATATGTTGCTTTTGTGACTGCTCCTGAAAGCGGCATATGAATGCGGTGATAATCGCTAGGGCTTAAATAAATGGTTAAAAAAGTTCCACCGTCAAACCTTTCAGCTTCTTCTTTCGTACACCCAATCAGCTGCTCTACTCGATAATCAATCCCTTTTGCTTGAATAAGAGTTCCTTCCTTAATATCGCCATATTCTGCTACTTTTCCATCTACTGGACTGGAAAGAGTATATGGATCGGCTACGACTTCTCGGGCTTCTGCTTTTAGCTTTCTCGTGAAAAATGCAGTGAAATTAGGATAAGAGTCTAAAGATTGTTCCATTTCATCTAGATTAATTTTATAAATTTTGCTATATGGCTTGATGATATATCTGCTAATGCTTGAGCGTCCTAACACCCCTACTCCACGTGAAATCGCATTTTGTGGTAATATTTCAATGATTTGCTTTGCTATTTGATTAATCATTTCCTATAACATTCCTTTCATATGGCAGACCGTGTATAAAGTTTTCGAACTACAAGTATGATAAGTACGCAGCCTATGAAAGAAACCAATACCTTCCCAGTGCTTGTCCAATTCATGACTTGGTAAACAGAATAGCCTTCAATAAGAATTGAAGGAAGCTTTCCAATTGAGCTTGCTAAAATAAAAATCCCTAAAGAAGTCTTTCCAATAGCCGCAATAAATGTAACAAGTCCTGAAGGGACAAAAGGTAATAGTCTCAAAGAAAGAATAAGTAGAAATGCTTCTTTTCCCCGTGCATGTAAAAGCTGTTGAATTTTAGGAGAAGACAACCGCTTATGAGCAGTTAACTTTCGAAAACCTTTTCGGTAGAGCCAAAACGAAACAACTGCTCCAACTGATTCTCCAATAAACGAAATAACCATTCCTTCCCAAAAACCAAAAACAACCAAATTAGCAGCTGTTAAAAATACGCTTGGTAAAACACCAGCAATACTAATGAGCACATTCAACAAAATACTTAGTATAAATGCAATACTATCATAGCTTTCGAATAGCTGAACCGTAATCTCTTGGATATCCGCATTCATTTGTCGCTGTTTTCTCCTGTTACGACTCGATAAAGCTTGTTAGCAATTTCTTTTAGCTGCTGTGTTTCTTCCATAGAAAAATGGGAATAGTAGCGCTCTATAATAAATTGATCAATTCGTTCATATTCATCAAAGTATTCCTGCCCTTTAGGACCAAGCGTTAAAAGGATTTTCCGACGATTTTCAGGATTAAGTTCTCGATGCAAATAACTTTCTTTTTCTAATTTAGTAATAAGCTGACTAACAGAGCTCATTGACAAATTATATTTTTTCGCAATCGTCTGCACGTTTACAGGTTGCATATCATAAACTGACCTCAGCACATTAAATTGCTTTGGCGTAATATCATTAATTAGCGAAGAAAAGTACGTCTTCATTAAATAATCGTTTACTTTATTAAATATAGAAATAGCTTTTTTTATATTATCAGCTTGTTCCATTTAGACACTCCTAGTTTATATACTTAAATAGTTTAACTACATAAACTATATAACGGAGACGAATAGCTGTCAACTACAAGAAGCCCCTTCTTGTATAGAAGTGGCTTCTTAAGTGATACCTTATGCATATTTTGTTCCTTCTGGCTCTTTTCTAAAAAAGCTTTTCATCGCATGAAATACATCTGCTTTTTGCTTAAGAATAAAATGGCGGAACTGTTCATCCTGAATATTCTTATATGCAGACATTAAAGTCGAATGACGATTGTATTGATTTACTTCTCCATATCCAAACATATTAGAAACCTTCATTAGTTCGTTTACAAGCTTAACACACCTTGCGTTGTCGGATGTTAAATTGTCGCCATCTGAAAAGTGAAATGGATAAATATTATAACGGCTAGGATCGTACTTTTTATTAATCAATTCAAGTGCTTTACGGTAAGCTGATGAACAAATAGTTCCACCGCTTTCTCCCTTAGAGAAAAAGTCTTCTTCTGAAACAACTTTGGCTTCTGTATGATGGGCAATAAATTCAATTTCGACAGTTTCATACTTTGTTCGTAAAAAGCGAGTCATCCAAAAGAAGAAACTTCTCGCCATATACTTTTCCCAAATCCCCATAGACCCACTTGTATCCATCATCGCAAGCACAACTGCTTTTGATTCAGGTTTTGTTACTTCATTCCACGTCTTAAACTTTAAATCTTCAGGGAAAATTGGGTGAAATGCAGGCTTACCAGTCATTGCATTTCTCTTGTACGCAGACATCATCGTGCGCTTTTTATCAATGTTCCCCATCAAGCCAGTACGTCGAATATCATTAAATTCGATGTGTTCAACAACAATGTTATCAGATTCTTTTCGCTGTAAATTCGGAAGTTCAAGCTGTGCAAACAGTGCTTCTTGTAGCTCCATGAGCGATACTTCTGCTTCAAAGTAATCTTCTCCAGCTTGATCACCTGCACCTTGACCTTTGCCAGCACCTTTTTTTCCATCACCGCCAGATCCATCTCTGGCTACCACATCTCCTACCTTACTTTCCCCATCACCTTGCCCAACATGTTTATTCTTATCATAATTGTAGCGAATTCTGTACTCATCTAATGAACGAATTGGAATCTTAACAACGTCTCTCCCATTTGACATGACAATGTTTTCTTCTGTAATTAAATCCGGTAAGTTATTCTTTATCGCTTCTTGGATTTTTTCTTGGTGTCGCTTCTGATCGTCATGACCTTTACGGTGGAGGGACCAGTCTTCCTTGGAAATCGCAAAACTCTTATCAATCTCTTTACCCACGTATTTCCCCTCCTTGTTCAAGCTGCTTTTGAAAGGTTGGTTATTCTATCCTATGTCTCAAAATGGTATACTTGCTAATTAATTTAGCTTTGGCTTTTAAAAAGCCCGGCTGTACACTATCATATGAAAAAGCATCTACTGTGAATGAGATAAATGCCTATTTTGCTAATATAAAAGATAAAGAAAACATGGCACATATCAGCGGTGCCATGTTTTTTATCATTCTTTATCGATTCAATAAGCTTCCTACATAGCGTAAAAGTTCGTTCGCTGAAACGGAATTATAGCCATGCTCATCAATTAAGCGAGCAACTACCTCATTTACTTTTTTCAGCTGCTGTTCGTCTGGTGTCTTCGTTGATGTGGTAATTTTCACTACATCTTTTAAGTCTGCAAATAATTTTTTCTGAATAGCTTCACGTAAACGTTCGTGCGAATTATAGTCAAAGCGTTTCCCTTTACGAGCATACGCAGAAATACGGATTAAGATTTCTTCACGGAACGCTTTCTTCGCATTTTCCGAAATGCCAATTTGCTCTTCAATTGAGCGCATTAGCTTTTCATCTGGATTCATTTCTTCCCCTGTTAACGGATCGCGCAGCTTGTTTTTATTGCAATATGCCTCAACGTTATCGAGGTAGTTCTCCATCAGCGTCTTCGCTGATTCTTCATATGAATATACGAATGCTTTTTGAACTTCTTTTTTCGCGATTTCATCATATTCTTTACGTGCTAATGAAATGTAGTTTAGATAGCGCTCACGGTCTTCTGCTGAAATAGATGCATGCTGATCTAACCCCTCTTTTAGTGAACGCAATACATCTAACGCATTAATTGATTTAATATCTTTTCGAATGATAGTTGATGAAATACGGTTAATTACATAACGTGGATCGATTCCACTCATACCTTCATCCGAATGTTCTTTCTTCAACTCTTCCACATCTGCATCGTTGTAACCTTCAACAGATTGGCCATCATATAGCCTCATTTTCTTTAATAGATCAATATCCCCTTTTTTAGGCTCTTTTAATCTTGTTAGCGTTGTAAAGATGGAAGCAATGCGCAGCGTATGTGGTGCGATATGCACATCCGATACGTCGCTTTCTCGAATCATTTTTTCATAGATTTTCTCTTCTTCACTAACCTTTAAGTTATATGGAACCGGCATGACGATAATACGTGAATGCAAAGCTTCATTTTTCTTATTCGAAATAAAGGAGCGATACTCCGTTTCATTTGTATGTGCGACGATTAATTCATCTGCACTAATTAAAGCAAATCGTCCTGCTTTAAAATTCCCTTCTTGGGTAAGAGATAATAAATGCCATAAGAACTTCTCATCACACTTTAACATCTCCTGGAACTCCATCATTCCTCGGTTCGCTTTATTTAGCTCTCCGTCAAATCGATATGCTCGTGGATCTGATTCTGATCCGTATTCAGCAATGGTTGAAAAGTCAATGCTTCCTGTTAAGTCAGCAATGTCCTGAGATTTTGGATCAGATGGACTGAATGTACCAATCCCCGTACGTTTATCTTCAGAGAAGAAGATTCTTTCGACAATAACGTCTTCAATTCTGCCGCCATACTCTTCCTCTAACCTCATTGTATTTAAAGGCGATAAGTTTCCTTCAACTCGAATGCCATACTCTTCATGGAAATCTCGACGCAGATGGTGTGGAATTAAATGAAGTGGATCTTCATGCATTGGGCATCCTTTGATTGCATAGACAGCACCACGATCTGTTAAAGAATACGCTTCTAATCCTCTTTTTAGCATGGTAACTAGCGTTGATTTCCCTCCACTAACTGGTCCCATAAGTAACAAAATACGCTTCCGGACATCTAATCGTTTCGCTGCAGGATGGAAGTATTCTTCAACCAGCCTTTCAAGCGATTCTTCTAGACCAAACATTTGTTCACTGAAGAATTTATATTGCTTTTTCCCATTGACATCTTCAATTCCTGCATCTTTAATCATATTGTAGACCCTTGAATGCGCTGGCTGAGCAATTAAAGGCTCATCTTTAATTAGTTTTAAATATTCTTCAAATGTACCTTCCCATTTAAGTCGATTCTCTGCTTCACGGTATTTTTCAATTTTCTTTAATATATCCATTAAAGGACCTCCCCTACTAGTTCTCGTGCTAGTGAACAAGATTAATACAATCTATGCAGTAAAATGTTTGAACATGCTTTTTAAATTAAGAAATTCAGAATTTTGTCTACATTAAAGATTCACAGCGTGCCATGAATTAGCTATAATAATTAGGAGGAGCATGACAGAAAAATAAAGGAGGCTCTATCCATGAGGTTACTATTGGTTTTAGGCGTATCACTTGCTTTTTTATCAGCAATTTTTACGGCTGGGTATAATGACAAGCCTGGGGTAAAGCGCAAATAGAATGAACCTACATAGAACAGTCATCCTTGTAAAAAAAAAGAAAATCCCCTTAATCAAGGGGATTTTCTCTTAATAAGTCGCCGTACTCTTGCTGTCGCAGCGCTTCATAAATTAAAATAGCTGCCGTGTTTGATAAGTTTAAAGACCGAACGTTTTTCGTCATTGGTAAACGCAAGCATCTATCCATATTCGCTTCAATGATTTCATCAGGTAAGCCACTTGTTTCGCGACCAAACACAAAGAAGTGATCATCTTCTACATTGCTATAGTCAAAGGATGAATGCGGCTTCTTTCCGAATTTAGTGATGAAGTAAAATGCTGCTTCTGGATACTTTTCAAAAATTTCTTCTAACGAATCATGATAGATAACCTCAACATAATCCCAATAATCTAAGCCGGCGCGCTTTAACATTTTATCATCCGTCGAGAAGCCTAATGGACGAACTAAGTGTAAAGTTGTGTTCGTTGCTGCACAAGTTCTCGCAATATTACCAGTGTTAGCTGGAATTTCTGGTTGATATAAAACAACATGTAGTCCCAAAATAGTCACCTCTAAATACAAATCTATTCATCATTATACCATTAACTTTTCAAAACAAAAGGGATATTTATTGATCGGTAATATGGAAAAACGCATACTTCATATTTGGCGTATAAGCTGTCGAATCTTCATAAGCCCAATAGCGCATGCGGCTATTATACGTATTAGCATTAACTAAAGGCATCCCGTCTGCATCTTTTGCCACAACGATTGTCGTGTGGTTCCATCTGCCGTCTCCTTCAAAATCATAGCAAATAACATCACCCATTGTTAACTCTTTAACTGAGCTTTTTTTAATGGCTCGCAGCCCTTGTTTTGAGTTTTGGAGATAACTGTGCATCGAGTGTGCCACCGCCCAGCTATAGCTCCAATTATCTTTACTTAGCCACCAGCCTTTACTTCGATTAGGTTGACCTCTCATAGGGGCTTTTCCTGCTCGTAAACACTGAGAGATGTAATTCGTACAGTTCACCTCAAAGTATTTATAAGCTGGATTAGGCGTATTCCAATATGTTTCTGCATACTGTACCGCTGCTAGACGGTCATAGTACCCATTTCGATCAGCTACTTCTTCCTTATCATCCATACTAAATTCTAAGTCATCTATTTCATCTATATGAATAGGAAGCAATTTATCATGAATTAGCGTATCTTTATAAAACAATGCGCACCGCTCTTCTACCTCTTCTTCTACGTAAAATAAATCATCTTGTTTACATAAAAATCGTTTGTGTATTTGATAAGTAACCTTTGTCTCTTCATTTTCATTTTGAACGTCATGAATAGCTCCTTTAACCGTACACTTCACAACCTCTACTTTTCTCTTTCTCAGTAAAGACTGCTTAAGCTCGTATTCCTGTTCGATAAACGGCTTAAAGTCCTCGCTGATTACTTGATTCACGTAGCTATTTGCTTTGGCTTTCATCAATGTATATAGGACATTTTTCTTTGCTAGCATCTGTTCACCACATTTCTCTGCTTTTACTATACGCTATGATGAACAGCTTACCTTTTAACACAACAATTTCATCTTCTATGACTTTACTAACAGCGCAATTCCCTTTTCAAACTCTTGCTTGGCTTCCTCATCCTGCTCTTTTTCTTTTAATTGTTCCAGTATAGGTAGCACCTCATCGTTTCCAATTTTCCCTAAGGCCCAAGCTGCTGTTCCTCGTATTACAGGACGTACATCTTCTTTCATTACTTTAATTAAATCAGGTATAGCTGTTTCATCCTTAAAATGAGCAAGTGCAATAATTGCATTACGTTGAATTGGTTTTTTTCCACGCCAAGAACCAGATACATGGCCATATTTTTCTTTAAACTCACGATTGCTCATTGTTAATAACGGCTTTAACTTCGGCTTTGCAATCTCAGGATCTGGTTCCATTTCAGGATGAAAGTGAAAGTCTTTACCTTTATTCTCAGGACATACCGTTTGGCACGTATCGCAGCCGTATAAGCGGTTGCCAATTTTATCTCGAAACTCATCTACCAAAAAACCTTTTGTTTGTGTTAAAAATGCAATACAACGCTGAGAATTAAGCTGTCCGCCTGTAACTAATGCACCTGTTGGGCATACTTCAACACATTTATTACAAGTACCGCACTGGTCTTCAATTGGTTGATCCGGTTCAAATGGAATATTCGTGACGATTTCACCTAAATATACGTATGAACCAAACTCCGGCGTAATAATCGCGCAATTCTTTCCACTCCAGCCAATCCCAGCTCGCTCGGCAACAGCTCGATCAGAGAGCTCGCCCGTGTCTACCATAGATTTCACTTCAACACCTTGAACTTTTTCTTTTAAGAACGATTCAAGTTTTTGGAGCCTGTCTCGTAAAATGGTATGATAATCTTGCCCCCAAGAAGCACGACAAAAAATGCCTCTTCGGTCTTCCTTTGTACTTCTTGGTGCATTAGGCATTTTAGAAGGGTATGCAAGAGCAATGGCAATGATTGACTTCGCTTTTGGAACCAAAAGCGTTGGATTCGTACGCTTCTCAATATCTGGTTCTTCAAACCCTGAAGCGTAGCCTAATTCTTGTTGTCTTAATAAACGATCTTTTAACGTCTCAAACGTTGACGCACTAGCAAAACCAATTTTATCAATACCTATTTCTTTACTATAGGCAATCACTTCTTTTTTTAACTGTTGAAAATCCATTTATGCTATTCTCCTTTAAAATTCAATGCGTAGAATTGCTTTTACTATCATTTTCACTGGAACAATTCTACTCTATACATAACTCACTAATGAAAAGGTGGTATTTTATATGAACGTTATCATTTCACCAGAAATTAAAGAAAAAAATAATGATATTAAACTAGGTATTATTCATTATCGAAATATCGAAGTAAGCGAAGCTCCACAAATGTTAAAAGGAAGGTTACGACTCTTTCAAGAATCCATTTATTTTGATTTACAAGATAGAACCATCACTTCTTTTGAAGGAATCAAGGAGTGGAGAAGCATATTTAAGGAGTTTGGAACCGATCCAAGCAAATATCGTCCATCCATTGAAGCATTATTTCGTCGAATTCAAAAACAAACGTACTTACCCACAATTAATTCAGCTGTAGACTTAAATAACTTCTTTTCCCTTCAGTACGAAGTTCCTTTAGGCATTTACGATAAAAGCTGTTTAAATGGAGACATTTCGTTACGACTTGGGAATGAAGATGAAAGTTACCTTGCAATTAATGGTCGAGAAGTGTCTCTATACAATAAGCTTGTATTAGCAGATGAACAAGGTCCTTTTGGAAGTCCTTATGTTGACTCCAACCGAGCTCCAGTTTCTGAACAGACATCTGAAGCACTTCAGATAATCTTCTTAAAACCTTCTCTATCTACTGAAAGCTCCTTAAAACTAACTGAATCTCTCAGCACCATGTTTACACAAATTCATGGTGGAGAAGCTTCGTATTTGCTTATCAACTAACCACAAAGACGTTTATCTAATTTAGATAAACGTCTTTTTTATTCACTATAACCCTAAAAATATAAAAAACGCAACACCTTGTTTTTGGTAAACAAGATACTGCGTTGTGATCACAATATGTATGGAGCGGGTGATGGGAATCGAACCCACGACATCAGCTTGGAAGGCTGAGGTTTTACCATTAAACTACACCCGCAAATGAAGTTGTGCTATCTCTTAACAACATTCATTATAGTATCTTTCGACATAAATTGCAACCCTTCTGTTAAATTTATGTGAAAATATTAACGAACTATTAAGTTTTCATAAACAAATAGGCTTTACAAGTTACCTTGCAAAGCCTATTTCTTAGCTATATCGATAATCTCTTAAAGCTTTTAAAACTGAAATTTCTTCTAATATCTGTTCACCTACATTTGTTTCTTTTACCATTTTTCGTTCCAATTCTTTATCAACTAGTCGCTTAACGGATAGTACATCAGCTTCGTCCAATAAGATATCTTTTTTGGAGTTAAAGTGCTTATGAGCAACTAACTGCATGCCATAAGAATTAGACAATAACGTATATCCTGCAATTCCGGTTTGTGATTGATATGCTTTTGAAAACCCGCCATCAATGACAATCATTCTACCGTTTGCTTTAACAGGGTTTTCACCTTCTATCTCTTTAACAGGCGTGTGACCATTAATGATATGACCATGATCTGGATTTAATCCAAAATCAGCTAATATTCGACGGCACATATCCTCTTTTTCACGAAGGTAATAATATGGATTTTTCTTTTCTTTATGTGTTGCTTTATCTTTAATGAAATAGCGCTCAAACGTCGTCATCGCTCGTTTTCCAAATAGAGATGAATATTCGCCCGTCCATAAATACCAGACCATGTCAGTTGCTAAATCATCCGTTTTATCCGGGCCTGCAAAAGCCGAACGCAAATACTGCTCAAACACATCTAACAGTTGACGACCTGAATAAAACTTGCCTTCAATCACCATCTTTTCCATATTTCCTTCTTCATCTAAAGGAATGCATCCATGGATGAGTAAGTTCCCATTGTATTTCAAATAGAGATTTCCTTTATTCATAAGAAAGTTCATATGTCTTGCTAGCTTTTCAGAATGTTGAACTGAAAACAATAATTTCTCAATAACCTGCTCCTCTTCTTCTAAGAGCTCTTGTGGATTTTCAGGGTTTACCGTTGCAAAGCATCCATTTTCAATAGGATACGTTTTATCTCCAAGTGTAATTTCATTTGTTTCATAATTAACTTTCTCAAGCAAAAGTCGTTCTGACATATTGAAATACGGACGTCTTTTAATAATTGGCATTTCAAGCTTAAACTGAATCATCGCAATAGCTTGATGAATTTTTGTAATCTGTAAACGTTCATGCTCAGATAGGTGCGAACCTACATTTTCTTTTGGACGGAATGCAGGATTATCATCATAATATTTTTCTGCTAGGTTTAGAAGTGGTCGTAAGTTAATACCATACGCATCTTCAATAATATTTAAGTTATTATAACGTGCACAAATACGAACAATATTAGCTAAGCATACTTTCGAACCTGCAAAAGCTCCAATCCAAAGAACGTCATGGTTTCC
Organism: Priestia sp. KCTC 13724; assembly: GCF_056820425.1. Lineage (NCBI taxonomy): Bacteria > Bacillati > Bacillota > Bacilli > Caryophanales > Bacillaceae > Priestia > Priestia sp. KCTC 13724. The sequence continues at coordinate 24,432 of NZ_JBXDLD010000009.1, forward strand.
CCACTGAATATCGACGGAATGATAGTTAATAAGAGTTTCCATGATCTTATCAGGTTCTGGACCACGATCATAAATATCTCCAACGACATGCAAATGATCGACAACCAACCGCTGAATGGTATAAGCCAGTCCTGATATAAGTTTATCAGCTTGTCCTAATGAAATGATTTGCTGCACAATTTTATGATAGTAATGCTCTTTATTTGTAAATTCATCTGTCTTATATAAAAGCTCTTCAATAATATAAGCAAACTGCTCAGGGAGTGCTTTACGCACCTTTGAACGTGTATACTTCGATGATGCATACAAAACTAAATCAAGCATGCGATTAATCATTGTCGTATACCAATCACGTAGTTCTTGTTTGCGAGTAAAGTTTGCTTTAATAATCTTCAGCTTCTCTTCTGGATAATAAACAAGCGTCGCAAATTCATTAATTTCTTGTTGAGATAATGTATCCTTAAACAGATCTTTAATCTTTTCTTTTACGTTTCCCGACCCATTTCGTAATACGTGTTGAAAGGCCTGATACTCGCCGTGTAAATCACTTACAAAGTGTTCTGTTCCTTTTGGCAAATTTAGAATTGCTTCTAAGTTAATAATTTCCGTTACCACTTTCTCTTCTGTGTCATACTTCTTAGCCAGTAGATCTAAATAATTTACGTTCAAAACTATGTATCCCCTTTCAAACTAACTTATCACCTCAGCGTTTACAGAAGCTTACTGCGTGAGTCTTTCATCTTTAGTACTTATTGTACACCTCTTCACACTCGACTTCTAGAGAGATCAATTACATTTTGTTAACTAATTTACAATTTTTATTTAATTCAAACTTAATCAGTTGCTTTGAAAAGACTAAACACAAAAAAGACCTCAACATCTCTGTTGAAGTCTTAACATTACGTTCTTTTATGTAAAACTAATACCGGTGGTCGGGGTCTAAATGGCGGTCAAAGTATTGATTTAATAAGGTTTTGTAAATTCATGCGTAAAATTTGCGTAAAAAAAATATGTGTTCACTTAATTAATTTATTCAATTAACTATAGTTTTTTAGTTAGTAATAAATAAGTAGCCCAATTAGAGTACACAAATACACACATTTAATTATTGAAAAAGTAAGAGAGCCTTCTAACTAAATTACTATCCAATTAGACACTCTTTTTATAATTTACTCAACTTTCGCACACTGAAATAGGAAGGTAGACCTTGATGTAATTAGGTAAGCCTGCAATCCAGTGTTGGAGTTGACATTGAATTAACTTTTGAATCCTTTTGTTACTTTCTTTTAGGACATCTTGAAGAAGCTCTAGTAGCTGTCCTAGTGCGACAGCCCAATCGAGATCACTAATTTCATCGCAAAGATCATAAAATAGACCACCTAATGTCCGTTGGTCTGTGCTACAACGGTTCTGTCAAGAGAGGACAATGTATCTAGTAAAGACGATTGTTGTATGACAAATTAAAGAGTCATACGAACGACCTTGAAACTCCTTTTGTAGCTTTAATAAGGATTTTGTTGTTTTGAAAAAGACTTCAATGTCCCAACGAATTCCGTAGATACGAATGATTTCTTGTTCACTTAAGCTGCAATCGGTACTTAAAATCGCTAACCATTCACTTTTTTTATTACGGTTACGGACAAATACAATTTTAACTGATACTCCATTGGCTTGTGTCGTTTGAATAGACCGTAGAATTCCTTTCTTTCCTTGAACGGGTGAAGCTAATGAATAGAGTTCCTTCAAACTAACCTTTTTACCTTTCATCAGGTAACGTTGCTTTAAATTTTTCACCATGCCAATGACATCAAGACCTTGATCTGTGATCTCCTTAATAAGGGGTTGATGTGTAAACCACGTATCCATCAGCACATAAGTGGCTTCGATACCTGAGTTCATTGCCCGTTGAATCATCGTTGGAATTTGTTCAGGTGCCGTTTGTAAAGCTTCTAAACGGCGCTTATATCCAGAACTGCGCTTGTCAATGTTCTGTGACACGCCATTGATGACACTGTTTTTAGAGCTCAATAAAGAAAAGTCTACAGGCATAAACGTTGTACCGTCAGACCATCCCAATGTAAGCATACGAAAGCCTTTGTAGAAGCGCATTTTTTGAGAAGCGTGGTCAAAACAACGCGCAAGAAGTTCAACCGATTTACTTCGATTTTTATCATAAGATGAATCATCAACAATCAACACTTTGATACGCTCATGATTTGTAAGCTTACTTACTTTTTCAATCGAGTGTGCGCTTAATAAAAGCAGAAACCTTCTCCATGAATAAGTGGAACGGTTCAAAAAACGATAGACCGCATCTTTAGCTGGAATATCGGTAGATTTCTTACTTTCAAGTGTTCGAAACCAGTTTTTGTTTTCAAAGATCAAACAGAAAATGAGCTGAAATAAATAAGCACAGGTAAAGCCAAAAGACTTGGTAATCCCAGCTTTTCTAAGATGTTTCAATACTTTTAGTTCTTTAAAAGTAGATTTTATTTCATTTGGTAGTTGCTTAGATTGGTCATGATTCGCTATCATATAGAGGACACCTCTTCTGTATGGAATGTTTGATTCTCGACAAATCAACTATACCAAACGGATAGGTGTTTTTTCATGCATTTTTATGTGTCAATGATAGTACTTGAATGACATCGGCAACTACAGCTAGATGAATTTATAGCACATTTATCGATGCGAAAGTTGAGTAATTTAATTATCCATATCCCATCTAAAATATTTAGATAAATTTTTTAAAGCATCATCTAAATCTTCTTCTCTGCTCATTTCTACTAGTCTTTTCACTGTTTGTTCTACTTTATTTTGATCATAATCTTTCATTATTAAATATCCACGACCAATTTCGATATCTTCAATTACGTTGTTGAGTCTTGCAGGACTTATAACTTCAAAAGAAAACATATCTGAAGCTCCCTCAACACCTTCTAAGCCAACGTCTAATTGATAATCAATACAGAAATCTTCGAATGATTCTCCCCAATCTTCATGAATATTAGTAAGGGCTTTAATGACAAGCATTCCTATACAACTCCTTAATCAGTAATGTCTACGTGAACATTCTTTATTTGAACAGTTTTCTTTCCACCTACAGTGGTTACAAAACTATTATCTTGAAAGTTTGCTCTCCACATATTTTCCTTTGGCTTAAATTGTATTCTAAAAGCACGATCTTTTGTACCATAACCAATTACTTTCCCATCTACTATAATCTCTCGAGCACCTGGTCCTACCCAACCCTTTCCAGCATTTATTGCATTTTCTCGAGTAGCACTACCTAATGTCGATAAACCTTTTGGAGATTTTTTTGCTCCATTCAGTATATCGTACGAACTCATGTCTTCCACATAACCTTCGTGCCACCATTTACTTTTAGGTTTAGTATTATCCTATTGATTAAAGAAATAAGCCTTTACTAATTCATCTAGCAATCTAAGATTTTGAATGGTATTTTAGTAGAAATGTCTAACCTTCTTACTAAAGTTGCTAAACTCTTAGATGATTATGTAAATGTTCTTAAAGATACAGATAATCAAATCGCTAGCTAAATCCGCGGTTAATTTATATGAAGTAATAAAAGGAGCCTCAAGCATTAACTTGGGCCCCTTTTATTATTCTTCCTCACTATATAATTTACTTAATAATTCGGTAAACGTATTTGCCACAAAGAACAACCCTTCTTCGGGGTCTTCATATGCTAACTCATGATCCCAATAGACAATAGATGGGTTTGCTTCATTTGTTCGATAATCAAAACAAAGATAATCACCACCTGGTGTATCAGCGAAAGGATATACTTTATCTATCAATCTATCTTCGATATTCTCACGCACTTGAACCAGATAATCTATCTCTTGTTGATTAAAGCTCAATAGATGGTTAAATGCTGCACCCTTTACTTTTCCATAATCAAACGCATTTAGAGACGGATAACCTTCATGATTTTCTAAAATACAATCTATGTAATCAATTGGAAACTTAATACCAAATTTCTTCTCTACTTCAACTACATCTTTCAGTGTAGCTTCTCGTTCTGAACAAAATAACCACTCTATACTCATTAATTTTTCCCTCCTAATTATTATCGGTATTCTTTACCGCCGCCCCAGATATGCCTTCCGCCTGTATGACCAGTCTTACTATGAATAAACTCATCTACTAATTGCATTTTACCTTCGTCTTGATGATGATGCCAGGTATATCCTTTAGGTTTGATACCTTTTCCAAACATTTGTATTTCTCCTTCTGTGAATTTACTAGCTAGTACTGGATCTTTCTTTGTTTCCTCATACAGCAGTCTAGCAGCTTCTTTAAATTGAGCTGTGTCATTTCTTAAGTAAAATGATGGATCAATATGAGTTTGAAATTTAAAATCAAAAATTGGAAAACCATCACTATCGTAAGGAACACCTGTTATTGGATGAACATCACTTTTTTTATGTCCCATACGGAGGCTAACTGTCTTTTCTTCCCCGGTATGAAGATCTGTGTATGTATATGGTGCTGCTTGATACATTTGATTTTTAGCATCCGGTGTTTCTACATGTTGAAGAGAAGGAATATTGATTTTTCCAATGCCAGCAACTTCGTAGTTCAAGCGTTGCTGAGTAAGAGATTGGTAACCTACTTGTACTTTTGTTTTAGTATATTTTGTCCCAGTTAAAGTAGCTTTCTTTACAGCAGCTGCTGCTTCTGACTTTGCTGCTTGTTTCAATCCACCCTTGACAACCGCACTAGCACCTTTAGCTCCTACTAACTGTAAAGACGCATAACTACCAAAATGACTACGGCTATATGCATCACCATTGATAATTTGTTCATCAATAGTTTCCCAAGCACTCTTAGAAGCGATGTAAGCCCGTAATCAAACAACGCATATAAAACATCAGGCACCTCCGGTACGATAAATGTATCAATCAA
>NZ_JBXDLD010000010.1:0-7783 GCF_056820425.1 Priestia sp. KCTC 13724
CGAAAAATATTTTTTTGACACCCCACCAACGGCTCAAACCGTTGATAAATCAACATTTATAGAGGGAGGGATGAAGATGAAAAAATCACTATTTCTGATTGGGCTAGCGACAATGCTTGGTTTAGCCGGATGTGCAGGAAACAACGATGAGAGCAAAGAGATGAACTCAGAAGATAATCAAAAACAAGAGCAAAAAGAAGAAGATCATGCACATATGAATCATTCTAGCTCAGGTGAAGTACCAGAAGGTTTACAAGAAGCTAAAAGCCCAACGTATGAATTGGGAAGTAAAGCAACGCTGACAACTGATCATATGCCAGGGATGAAAGGTGCAGAAGCAACCATTGTCGGTGCATATGATACAACAGCATATGTGGTATCTTACACGCCTACAAACGGCGGAGAGAAAGTAACTGGTCATAAGTGGGTCATTCAGGAAGAAATAAAAGACGCGGGTGAAGAAGAGATACCAGCAGGAACAAAAGTGGTTCTTGAAGCAAATCATATGGAAGGCATGGAAGGTGCAGAAGCAACGATTGATTCTGCTGAGAAAACAACGGTATACATGGTAGATTACACGTCTACCACTGACAGTCAAGAAGTGAAAAATCATAAGTGGGTCACAGAAAGCGAGCTTACAAAAGAATAAAAATAACAAAGCATAGGTTGAAGCCTATGCTTTGTTCAGTTTGTCGACAAACTGAGCTATGGAGTAGGTCTCCATAGCTTTTTTAGGTAAGTGTTTGTCCATTATCAATTGTGACTACCTGCCCTGTAATAGATGGTTGAGTGAGCATAAATAAAATGCTGTCAGCAATTTCTTCAGGTGAGGATATACGCTGAAGCGGTAAATGCCCTGCAAGCTCATACATCTTTTCTTCATACCCAGTCCACCAAGGTGTATCAACAGCTCCAGGTGCAATACAGTTTACACGAATATGAGGTGCAAGTGTAACTGCGAGGGACTTTGTCATTGTATGAATAGCAGCTTTTGTTGCAGCATACGGAATAGATGAACCAATTCCAGTTACTCCAGCGACGCTTCCAATATTGACAATGGACCCACCTTTTTTCATATAAGAAACAGTTTCTTGTACGCAGTGAAACATTCCTTTTACGTTGGTCTTGTATAAAGAATCCCATATTTCACCAGAAGCTTTTTGTAAGTCATTCATTGCAATTTGACTGGTGATACTTGCATTATTAATTAAACCATCAATGTGCCCAAATGCGTGTACAGTTTGCTGAATCATTTTACGAACGTCAGATTGACTAGCTACGTCTGCTTTTGAAAGAATGGCTTTTCCTCCTAGTGTTTGAATACGTTGTTGCAGTATTTCCGCTTCTTTTTCTGAACTTCGATAATTAATAACGACTTTTGCGCCAGCTAGTGCAAGCTTTAGAGCAGTTGCTTTTCCAATCCCGGTCGCGCCTCCAGTGATAATAAAAACTTTATCTTTTACATTTTCCACGTGAATCAGCCCCTTCTATAGAAATGATTATATCTCCCCGGTAAAAATTAGTATAATAGTTATAAATAATACAGATATCATTTTAACTAATATCAAAGAGGAGAGTGGATATGGAAAGCAATGATTTAAAGATTTTTAAAGAAGTTGCAGAAAACAAATCGATTTCAAAAGCAGCAGAACAGCTAGGTTATGTTCAGCCTAACGTAAGTCAACGAATCAAGGTGTTAGAAAACGAATTAGAGGTTTCATTGTTTAAACGAACGAATAGAGGTGTAAAGTTAACGAAAGAAGGAGAGATTCTAATTGACTATACAAATCGGATTTTAACCTTAATGAATGAAGTTAAAGATACGTTAGCAAGTGAAAAAAGCGAAAAAACCTTGACAATTGGAGCATCGCAAACTGTTTCAGCAGGTAAAATCCCACAGCTTATTACCGATTTTTTAGAAAACTATTCAACCGTTTTGATTAAAGTGAAAACAGCTCAAGAACAAGTGTTAATGAAATGGTTAGAAAGTGGAGATATTGATGGAATGTTTATTAGCGGCAAGTATGAGCCAACTGCTTTCCAAAAGGTCTATACTTATTTTGAAAGCATAGCTATTGTTTCGTTTGATAAAAATGTTCATCAATCAAAAGCGCTTATCGTAAACAGTGATTTAAATTGTGTATATCGAAAGAAGCTTCTAGCATATGCAAAAAAACATAACCAAGAGAATAAAAAGATAATCGAATTTGATTCTTTAGAAGCGGTAATGCAGGCTGTTCAAAACGGGTTAGGAATAAGTGCACTTCCTTTAAGTTTAGCTAACACAAGAAAAAATGAATGCTTTCATATTCAGCAATTAGTAGAAGGTCTTATTGAAATTCATTTTATCGTTAGGGGAGAACACGAAAAAAGTAAAGGGCTAAAAACTTTTTCTGGATTTTTACGAAACGAAACATAATTTATAAATACGTTGTTTCCCCCTCTAAAATTTGTGATACGCACTAGAATGACAAGTTCATTCAGCGTACAAACTAACAAAAGAAGGAGGCTATTATGACTGAGTAAGTAGTAAAAACAGGACACACGAGATGTTCATTATTTTTGAGCAACATGGTTATTTAAAATTACTTTGGTCGCGTTGCCATACCAGTCGCAGTGCCTGCAATCTAAGAATCGTTTCACTTGAAGGCAACGGAATTAGGAATTGTTTTTTCCATTTATACATATTCATATACAATTATGCAAATCCGTGTAGATAGTTTACTAGACAGGTGGGGTATGAAGATTATGTCAGCGGGTTTACTCACCGCAATATCTTGGTTAATTGTTACTCTTTCAGGAATTGTAGTTGGGTGACATTAATCGAATTACGATTGCTGAGCAAAAGTCATTATAACAACAAGAGGTGAAAGACAATAATGCGCATTGTGAAGCCTTCTAAAATACTGATTACTTCTGTGTCTAAAAAGCAGATTACAAATGTCTTATTGTATGATTGTTGTATTGGGACACTAAGTTATGTTCTATTTGGATTTAATCATCGTGGTTTTTTTGCTTTTACAGGCATAGCAGGAAGTATCATCGTACCTATCTTAATGAAGAAGGCCTTTTCTACTTCTTTCTTTAATAAGAATTACATCATCAAAGTTAGATAGTATAAAAAGAGGTTAAAAATCACCCGTTGATTTTTAACCTCTTTTTTTGAAATGAAAAACGAAAAATATATATGTCTAAAAATGCTTCCCCTTTGATTAAGAGTTTGAAAGTCAGATTGACTCAGCTTCGATAAGATATATATAACAAAAGAATTATTGGAAAACAAAGGAGGGAGTTATTTTAATGCTTGAACTCGGTATCATTGCAAAACCAGTTGAAAAAAGCTTTCAATACGCACAGCAAAAAGAGCTTAGCTTTGTTGAGCTATGTATAAATGAAGGGCAAGATGTGTCAGCATTTTATGATCAAAAGGAGAAGTTAAAGCAGTATAAAAAAACCTATAACGTTAATGTTGGTTCGATTGGTAGATGGAAATCGCTACGCATTGACAAAAAGGGGCGCATCATTGAAGAAGAATTAGATAAATGTTTTCAGCTAATTGATGTAGCAAATGAGTTAGAGTGCTCTAACTTCGTATGTGGGTGTAACTATGTGGAGGAGCTATCCTACTATGAAAATTGTACAGCAGCCATTCAGTTTTTCTCACTGTTAATCGAGTACGGGAAACAAAAGGGTGTAGATGTGTCATCTTACAATTGTCGAAAAGGTAATTTTGTTCACAGTCCAGAAGTGTGGAAAATCGTACACGGTCATTTGAAGGAATTAGGAATTAAATTTGATCCATCTCATAGCCGTTACTTTGGAGGAGATTATCTGCAAGAGACAGTGGACTGGGGTCAGCGTTTTAAGCATGTACATTTGAAAGGCTCACTGCTTGTCAAGGGAATAAGAATTGATGATCCGCCTGCAGGATTGGATCAAACAGATTGGAAAACATTTGTTTCTTTACTGAGAGTTAAAGGATATTTAGGAGGATTAAGCATAGAGCCTCACTCATCTGTTTGGACCGAAGAATTAGGTGAAAAAGGAATTGATTACACAATTAAATATATGAATGACCTATTAGTGTGACAAAAGGGGATGTTAGAAATGAAAAATGAAAAGTTAAGATACGGATTGATTGGAGCAGGAAGTAACGCTATAAAAAAGCATTTAAGTAACTACTTATTGATTCCAGATGTTGAGCTTATAGCTGTATGTGATGTGAATATCGAGCAGGCGAAAGCTGTAGCAGAGCAATATGGAGCAGACAGCTTCTATCAAAATTATGAAGAAATGATTAAGCTGGAAAAACTTGATTTTGTTAGCGTTTGCACACCTAATTCTCTGCACGCTGATATTGCTGTTTACGCATTAGAACATGGTGTACACGTACACTGCGAAAAGCCGTTAGCTATTAATGGTGCAGAGGCACAGCGAATTGTTCATGCGAAAAATCGAGCCAAAAAAAAAGTGATGGTGGGCCTTAATAACCGCTTTACGAACGAAGCGGCCTATTTAAAAAAATTTATTGATGCAGGTCACTTGGGAGAGATTTATAAAGCTAGAGCAGGATGGATTAGAAGAAGCGGGATACCAGGCAGAGGTACTTGGTTTACAAATAAACAAGTAGCAGGTGGGGGGGTATGATTGATTTAGGGGTCCATTATTTAGATTTGGCACTATTTTTGATGGGAATGCCTAATCCATCATACGTTTCAGGAGCCATTCATCATCACTTTAATCAAACCACAACGCGTAACCGAAATGGTTACCAGGGAAATCCAAAAGGTATCTTTAACGTAGAAGACAGCGCAAGTGGCTTTATTGGTCTTGAAAGAGGCGCCACTATTCATTTTGATTTTAGTTGGGCGTCTAATATTGAAGAAGATCAAACGTTTATTGAATTAGCCGGTTCAAAAGGAGGAGCTACGATTATCAACGGAGAGTTGAAAATTTACTCAGAAGTTTTAGACACTTGCGTAGATATTTTGCCTAAGCTTCCTACTTCACATAAATTGATGAATGAATTTGAGCATTTTATTAGTGCCATTAAGAAACAAGGTGATTTAATGGCTCCAGCTGAACACGGTGCTTATATGATGAATATAGTTGATCATTTTTATGAATCAGCCGCTAAGCAGCAGCCAATCTTTTTTAAAGAAAACAAAAGTCAGTTTAAAGTCGCATCATCGACGTATGGATAAAGGCGATGACGTGCTATAAAAAGCGTTACCACTACTATACAGTGAAAAATTAAACATGAAGAGGAGTTATTTTATGAAACTAGGTTTTAACAGTGCAATTTTGGATGGCTGTACATTTGAAGAAGTAATTGATTTTGCAGCGGATAATGGTTTTTCTTGCGTTGAACTTTGTGCTTGGCCAAGAGGAAAAGCGCTTCGTAAATACGCAGGAGTAACGCATATCGACGTCGATCTTTTAGATGTAGACTATATTAAAAATTATACCGAGGCAAAAGGAGTTCGTATTTCAGCTATTGCTTATTATCCTAATCCTTTAAGTGATGATGAAGAAAGGAACTCTCATGCAATTGTTCATATCAAAAAGTGTGTTGAAGCGGCTCATAAGCTTGATATTAACTTGGTAAATACGTTTATTGGAAGAAATCAGTATCAGACAATAGAAGAAAACTTACTTGTTGTAAAAGAAGTATGGAAGCCTATTGTTGAATTTGCGGAAGAGCTAGGGGTGAAAATTGCAATTGAAAACTGTCCAATGCTGTTTACTGGAGATGAATGGCCAGGTGGACAAAATTTAATGACAACACCAGCTGTTTTTAGAAAAGTATTCGAGCTCATTCCGAATCAAAACTTTGGCTTGAATTTTGATCCGTCTCACTTTGTATGGCAGCAAATGGACTATATAAAGCCAATCTATGAATTTAGAAATCGAATTCACCATGTCCATTTTAAAGATATTAAGATATATAAAAATCGTTTGGATGAGGTGGGCGTAATGGCAACCCCTCTTGAATATATTTCTCCGAAGCTTCCAGGGCTTGGTGATGTTGATTGGGGGAAATATATCTCGGCGTTGACTGATATTGGTTACTTCGGCTATGCAGTTATTGAAGTTGAAGATAAAGCGTTTGAAAGCTCTTTAAAAGCAAGAAAAGACTCTATTAATTTAAGTAAAAATTATTTAAAACAGTACTTTCCTTACTAAGAGTTGACCATGTTTTTCACCAAGAGTATTCAGCCAATCTCTAAAATCAAGATAGGAAAAGACTGAGTGAATGGAGTAATAATATAACAATAAGAATATTATTTGGAGAAATCGATTGTTGCCACGGCAAAGTAGTCAAGGTTATCTATAAGGGATGCTTTTCAATTCTTTGCTACTTTTCTAAAGCGTTTACAAAGTTTGATAGAAGCAAATGTGAAATAACCTAGCATATGGTGTAGATGGGGAGGAACGGTTAATGTTTGAACAATACATGATTTGTGAAGATGGTTTTAAAAATGTGAAAGAAAACAATGAGGTAATTGGTTTTGAGATTCAGCTACGCATTCCTTATTATAGAGGAATTGCCCTTTCTCTTATTAACAGCATTGATTTAAAAATTGATGAAGTAGAGATTCCGCATAAGGATTTGGTGTTTAAAATAGAAACTGGAGAATCTCCTTATGAAGAGCTACCAACCGTTATTAACAATCGCTGGGAATTTGGAGAAAAAGCAAGATTATTCGTTGCTAAACAAGGTGGATTAACAGAAGGTGCACATGAAATAACTGTAAATATAAGCTTGCGAAATTCATATTTGCCTTGGCCGAATATAGGAGAAGATACAAAGGAACTTGTACTTGCTAACTAAAATGATAATAGAAATTTGGAGGGATAAATATGGGGGAACAAGGGCTTATTAAAAGAGGTGTTTCTTTATATAGCTATCAAGAAGAGTTTTATAAAGGAGAACTAACGCTTGAGCAATGCATTGCAGAGGTATCTAAGACGGGTGCAACGGGAATTGAGCTTTTACCTGAACAAATGATAAAAAGATTTCCAAAGGTAACGGATGAATTTGTAGATACTTGGTTTGGGTGGATGGACCATTATAAAGTAGAACCCGTAGCATATGATGCATTTTTAGATAATAAATTGTTTGCAAATCGTTCACTCACCTTAGAAGAAAATGTAGAGATGATGATAAGAGATTTAAAACTAGCTAACAAATTAGGGTTTTCGATACTAAGAACGCTCGTTTCCACTCCTCTTGAGGTTGTTCAAAAAAGTCTTCCGTACGCAGAAGAGTACGGAGTGAAAATAGCGCTCGAAGTTCATGCACCATTTACGTTTGGTACCCCGTGGTTTGAGGAAAGGATGAACTACATCACTGACAGTGGAACAAAGTGGTTTGGAATTATGCCTGATTTAGGAATCTTTGTAAAAGAAATTCCGCCGGTTATGGAGCAACGGTATATAAGAGATGGTGGAACACCTGAGATTATTAAATTTGTGAGTGAAAGATACGCACAAGGGATGGATAAAGATGAAACGTTAGCAAACGTACAAGCAATGAAAAATGCAAATGAAGTTGATCGTAACTACGCTGAGTTTGCTCGACACCTGGTCTATACAGATCCAAACATTTTGAGGGATTATATTCCTTATATCATGCATGTTCACGGAAAATATTACGATATTACATCTGATTTGAAAGAACCAAGTATACCATATAAGGATATTGTTCAAGGTAAGCCCGAAATATAAAAAATAGCGCACCTTCACGGTACGCACGACGAACGGCCAGCTAACTGAATTT
>NZ_JBXDLD010000011.1:0-17045 GCF_056820425.1 Priestia sp. KCTC 13724
CGAAAAATATTTTTTTGACACCCCACCAACGGCTCAAACCGTTGATAAATCAACATTTATAGAGGGAGGTGTTGGCATCATGGAAGTCGTAAAAAGTATCCATGAGTTAATTGGAAAAACTCCCATCGTTGAAATTACAAAATTCGCGCTTCCTAAAGATGTACGATTGTTTGCGAAGCTTGAATACTTTAACCCGGGAGGAAGTATTAAAGATCGTCTCGGAAAAGAGCTGATTGAAAGAGCCCTAGCTACAGGGAAAGTTACTGATGGTGGGACAATAGTTGAACCAACTGCAGGAAATACGGGAATCGGGCTTGCTTTAGCAGCTATTCCATACAATTTAAACGTTGTTGTATGTATCCCTGAAAAGTTTAGCATTGAAAAACAAGAGCTTATGAAAGCCCTTGGTGCAAAGGTTGTTCACACGCCTACGAGTGAGGGAATGAAAGGAGCTATTCAAAAAGCGAAGGAGATTATCGAAACTATTCCAAACGCATATTGCCCGCAGCAGTTTGCAAACGCTGATAATCCGTTAACGTATTACAAAACGCTAGGTCCAGAGGTATATGAACAGCTGGATGGTCATATCGATATATTTGTGGCAGGAGCAGGCACAGGTGGTACATTCATGGGAACTGCTCAATATTTAAAAGAACAAAATCCATTAATAAAAACAGTGATTGTTGAGCCTGAAGGTTCAATTTTGAATGGCGGTCAAGCAGGTCCTCACAAAACAGAAGGCATTGGGATGGAATTTGTACCGGACTATATCAATACAAGCTACTTTGATGACATTCACACCATTGAAGATGATTTAGCATTTAAAGCTGTCCAAGAGTTAGCGGCAAAGGAAGGGCTTTTAGTAGGGAGTTCATCAGGAGCTGCTTTTATGGCTGCATTAAAAGAAGCACAAAAAGCTAAGCCTGGTACAAATATCCTTACTATTTTTCCAGACAGCAGTGAACGATATTTAAGTAAAAAAATTTATGATGGAGGTATTTAGATAATGAAGCGTAAAACACAGCTTATTCATGGTGGAATTGTGGGAGATCAACATACTGGAGCAGTCTCAGTTCCCATTTATCAAGTGAGCACGTACAAGCAAGAAGAAGTTGGGAAACACAAAGGTTATGAATACTCACGTACAGGGAATCCAACAAGGCATGCTCTAGAAGAACTAATTAAAGACCTCGAAGGAGGAGAAGCGGGATTTGCTTTTGGGTCGGGGATGGCTGCAGTTACAGCGGTTATGATGTTGTTTAACAGCGGTGACCATGTTATTTTAACGGATGATGTATATGGCGGTACGTATCGCGTGATTACGAAAGTGTTAAATCGCATTGGCATTGAAGCGACATTTGTTGATACAAGTGATGTTACAAACATCGAAAAAGAAATCAAAGAAAATACAAAAGCACTGTACATTGAAACACCAACAAACCCGCTATTGAAAATCACCGATATTTCGGAAGCTGCACAAGTAGCGAAAAAACATGATTTAGTAACGATTGTCGATAACACATTTAGCACGCCATACTGGCAAAATCCAATTGAGCAAGGAGCGGATATTGTTCTCCATAGCGCAACGAAATATTTAGGAGGCCACAGTGATGTTGTGGCAGGATTGGCAGTTGTAAATTCGAAAGAACTTGCAGAAGAGCTTCATTTTATTCAAAATTCAACTGGAGGTATCTTAGGCCCACAAGATTCATGGTTACTCATGAGAGGAATGAAAACGTTAGGGATTCGTATGGAGGAGCATGAAGCAAATACAAAGAAAATTGTCGACTATTTAAGCAATCATCCAGCGGTACAAAAAATTTACTATCCAGGCCTTGAAAATCATCCGAACCACGCAGTTGCCAAACAGCAAGGAAGAGGATTTGGTGGTATGGTATCGTTTGATGTAGGTAGTGAGGAGCAGGCTAATAAGCTATTAACCACGGTAAAATACTTCACATTAGCTGAAAGTTTAGGAGCGGTGGAAAGCTTAATTTCTTTACCTGCTAAAATGACGCATGCTTCTATTCCAGCTGATCGTCGCAGAGAATTAGGAATAACGGATGGACTAGTACGTATATCAGTAGGTCTTGAAGATGTAGAAGATTTAATTGAAGATTTGTCAAATGGTTTAAAATAAAAGAGACTGAGACATAAGTAGTTCAGCCTCTACTATACCTGAACAATTGAGAGTTCATAACTTTTAATCGTTCAGGTTTTTTGATTGATTGTGAAAACAATGTTGGAAACAGGGTGGAATGGAGCGTAGGACACTCGACTCCTGCGGGAAAGAGAGGGAAACATGAGATCCCGCAGCGCAGCGAGGAAGCTCAGGTTCCTCCCCGCGGAAAGCGAGTGGCCGTAGCGCAATGGAACGAACGTGTTGAGACAAACTAAAGAGATGGGAACAGCTAGTGTTCGTCTTTTAGAAGCAATCATTTTGTTATGTCCCAAACTCTTTTGTTTACATAAATTGTCATCCTTGTGCTGGTGTTCTTTATGTTACGATAAAGATAGCGTTTCTAGTCACCACACGTACTAAGAAAAGTGCAAAGGCTTAAAGGAAGGGTGAAGCTTATGAATCAAAAAGAATTAAAATTAATTAAACAAAAAATAGAAGATTATCGACGATTTATTTATGTATTGTTAGCTACAGGTACATTTTTATATATTGGTGTATTAATTGGGCAAGGTGAAAAAACGTTTGTTCAATTAATGTTCATGTCCGGAGTAGATGTTGTTTTATTATTAGTAGCATTTTACTTTGCTTATCGAGCTAAAAAGTTAAAGAAGAAAATAAAAGATGAGCTATCATCATAACGGTGTATAAAGAAAAGTGGAAGAGGATTAATTGTTCTTTCCATTTTACTTTTTTTCTTTTTCAGCGCGATAAAACTCGTGAAACATTTTCATTAATGCGCGTTTTTCGATGCGGGAAACGTAGCTTCTAGATATATTGAGTTCCTTAGCTATTTCACGCTGTGTTTTTTCTTTCTGTAAATCAAGCCCGAATCGTCCAACAATTACCTCTTTCTCACGCTCATCAAGAATATCAATGTACTCTTTGATTTTTTCTAATTCCATATTTAGCTGAATCATATCAATAACATCATCTGATTCAGATTTTAAAATGTCAATAAGGCTAATTTCATTTCCTTCTTTGTCTTGGCCGATTGGATCGTGCAACGACACGTCCTTCTTTGTTTTCTTTAAAGCGCGTAGGTGCATTAAAATCTCATTCTCAATACATCTTGCCGCGTACGTTGCGAGCTTTGTACCTTTTCCTTGAGAATAGCTTTCAATCGCTTTGATTAAACCAATTGTTCCAATTGAGATAAGATCTTCAGCGTCTTCCCTCGTGTTTTCAAATTTTTTCACGATGTGTGCTACGAGTCGAAGGTTATGTTCAATTAATAAGTTTCTCGCTTCTTGGTCTCCTTGAGTCATTAAAGTTAAATAGCGTTTTTCTTCTGCAGCTGATAGCGGCTGGGGAAAAGCGTTATTTTTAACATACGACACAAGAAATATTAACTCTTTAAAAAAGTATCCGAGCGCTGTAATAATAGCTGACATTTTCACACCTCCAGTTAGTGTAAGCGATAAAGCCGTGACATTAAATTATATGTTAGGCGGGCTTACTATGTGCCTGTACGGTTAAAAATAACGGCAAGACAAGCGAGTTTCATAGAATTCTTTTTGAGAAGTACAGACACAATGGACACCTGCCCATACATAAGCTATCTTTTTGAATAAATTATGAGTAATACGTATGTGAGGAGTGACAACTATGTCATATGGATATGGCGGATATGGATGTTATCCAAGCTATCCATGTTATCCATCTTGTGGCGGTGGAGGATATGGATGGGGAATAGGGTTACTGGTTGTTTTATTTGTACTACTACTTATTTTCGGCGGTTTTTACTGGTTTGGATGCTATTGGGATTAACAAAAACCTCATGCGAGCATGAGGTTTTTGTTATACTTTCTTTAGTTTAAATGTGCTCACCATTAGGAAAGATAAAATAATGGTTAAAAACATAAAAACGTAGGATGGTAAGTACGGTACAGATAAGTAGCTTAAGGTTAATAAACATCCCGCAGCTGTAATGGGCAATCCTGTAAAGTAACCGTTGTTCTCTGTAATATTAAAGCGTGCTAGTCTTAGAGCACCGCATGCGATATATACAATGGCGAATACAGCCCCTGAAGCTCCGTAGCTAAATAGAATGCTTTGATATAGTAGTAGAGCAGGGGCAATACCAAATGATATAATATCGCACATGGAATCTAGCTGCTTGCCAAGTTCTGATTCAATATTTAACTTCCGGGCAACCATCCCATCAAAGCGATCAGCTAGCGCTGCAAGAAAAATAAGCAGTAGGCTGAGCTTTAACTCATCACGTAGAATGAATAAAATGGCAAAGCTACCAAGGCTTAAATTTAGTAATGTTAAAGCATTTGCTGATTGGGATTTTATCTTTTTAATTGTATGATCAAGATAATCTAATAAAAACAAGTTCCTCACTCCTTTTAGAGGATGACCTCATACAGCATAATGATAGAAAAGGTCGTAATTTCATTTTAGACGTAAACGAGAGGCTAGTAAAGAACTATTCAACTTTGGCATCTTAAAATTACAGGAACGTATGTAAAGCTTGTTAACGCTATCTAAGCAAAAAATAGAACCTATTTAAGGAAGAGGGAAGCTTGTCAAGTAGGAACGGTACCAGACAAGCTTTACTGCTCTTAAATAGGCTCTTCTATTAGTTAAGATGGAATTTGAATTGTTATTTTTAATGACCGACGTTGGATTTCTTTTTCAATCAGCTGAATGAACTCCGGGCTTAATTGCAACTGTGTAGCTTTATAATATGATTCGATAAGCAGTTCATCTGATAATTTTCGCATGATAATGCCGCCACCTCCTATAAAAAAGATAGGTGCTTTAATTCTAAGAAGTATCTCGTGTCCCAATAGAATTCTTATTCATAATGTATCATGAATTGAAATATAGAACAATCGTTCTGTTATCCACAACTATAAGTGGATAAGCTGTGAGTATTTTGTTTATAATTACCAATAATGCATAATCTATTGAAAGGGATAATGTGAATAAAATTATCCACAGAATACCAGTTAGCATAATTTGTCGAAAAGTTTCTTGAGAAAATATCGAAGATTTTAAGGTTTTTTCATTTGTTTTTAATCATTTTATTCTTTTTTTGGTGAAATTAAGATATGATTATAGTTTGACTGCAGAAATTTCAACAAAAGCAACAGCTGATGAAAAAAGTAGTATTTAAATATAAATAACTGGTGGAAAAATGAATATCCCCCGTTATAATGATAGGCAGAAATCGTTCTTAGAACGTTATTAATATAGTTGAGGTGCATAATACGTGTTAAAACTTTTTTTACCAAACCAACATGTGAAAAGTGTATTGCAAATTAAGCCTGAGGAGTTAATCGAGCGAGGAGTAAAGGGGATTATCACAGATTTAGATAATACGCTAGTTGAGTGGGACAGACCTGACGCAACTCCTGAGCTTATCGAATGGTTTAAGTTAATGCAAGAACATGGTATTAAGATTACTATTGTATCGAATAATGTGGAAAAGAGAGTTAAGCTCTTTTCAAATCCTGTAGGGTTACCATTTGTTCATCAAGCAAGAAAGCCGATGAGAAAAGCATTTAGACGAGCACTGCGTGATATGGAGCTACAAAAGGATGAAGTAGTTGTCATCGGAGATCAGCTTTTAACAGACGTGCTAGGCGGAAATCGCTTAGGTGTATACACCATTTTAGTTGTGCCCGTTGCGCAAACGGATGGATTTATTACAAAATTCAATCGTAAAATGGAGCGACGTATTTTAGCTTGGATGAAAAGAAAAGGTATGATTAACTGGGAGGAATAAAAGTGAGTGAAGAAAAGCTACAGTGCATGGGTTGTGGGGTAGAAATTCAAACAGAGCGTCCAAATGATATTGGTTATGCCCCTAAGTCTGCACTTGAAAAAGAGTTTATTATTTGTCAAAGATGTTTTCGTTTAAAGCACTACAATGAAATTCAAGACGTATCGCTAACAGATGACGACTTCTTGAAAATCCTAAATGGAATTGGCCAAACGGATGGTTTAGTCGTAAAGGTCGTAGATATCTTTGATTTTAACGGTAGTTGGCTCCCTGGTCTACATCGCTTTGCAGGCGGAAATAACGTCATTCTTGTTGGAAATAAAGCGGATTTACTTCCTAAATCTGTGAAGAAAAATAAATTGATTCACTGGATGAAGAAATCTGCAAAAGATCTTGGGTTAAAGCCTGTAGATGTCTTTTTAATGAGTGCGCATAAAGGACAAGGCATTAAGGAAGTTGCTGAAGCTATTGAGCACTACCGATTTGGAAAAGATGTTTATGTTGTTGGCTGTACAAATGTTGGGAAATCAACGTTTATCAACGCAATTATTAAAGAATTCACAGGTGAAAAAGATGTGATTACAACATCTCAATATCCTGGCACAACGCTTGATATGATTGATGTACCGCTTGATAATGGCGCATCGTTATATGATACACCTGGTATTATCAATCATCATCAAATGGCACATTACGTAGATAAGCGCGATTTGAAGCTTATTTCTCCAAAGAAAGAGATTAAGCCTAAAATTTATCAGCTAAATGAAGGACAGACGCTGTTCTTTGGAGGATTGGCACGATTAGATTATGTAAGTGGCGGTCGTAAATCATTGACGTGCTATGTATCAAACGAGTTACTTATTCATCGTACAAAGCTCGAAAAAGCAGATGCGCTGTATGAAAATCAGTTGGGAGAGTTGCTTCAACCTCCAAGACCAGAGCAGCTAAGTGAGTTTCCTGAGCTTGTTGCCCACGAATTTACAATCAAGCATGACAAGACGGACATTGTGTTCTCTGGGCTTGGTTGGGTGACGGTAAACGAACCTGGTACAAAAGTAGTTGCATACGCACCAAAAGGTGTTGGGGTATTTGTACGTGAATCACTAATTTAAATATAAAGAAGAGGGGAAATAGGTTGAAGCAGTTATATGGACTAATAGGTTATCCAGTAGGGCATTCACTTTCACCGCTTATGCATAATGATGCGTTTGAAAATTTAGGAATAGACGCTCATTATGAGGCGATTCAAATTGAGCCAGACTCCTTTAAGGTTGAAGTTGAAAAGCTAAAAAAGCAGCAGATTAAAGGGTTTAACGTGACGATTCCGTATAAAGTTGATATCATGGACCTTTTAGATGAGGTGGACCCTTTAGCTAGAGCAATTGGCGCCGTTAACACAGTTGTGAATCAAAATGGACGCTATGTTGGATATAATACAGACGGTGATGGATATGTGGCATCTCTACTGCAGCATGTAGGGGGGACATTAAAAGATAAAGCTGTTGCAATTATTGGTGCGGGAGGAGCGGCTAAAGCAATTTTTTACACGCTAGCATCTCATAAAGATAGCCCTTCCTCTTTCTATATATGTAACCGAACGGTTGAAAAAGCACAGAGGCTAATTGATCAGTTGCCATTTCAAGCTAATGCGTCAGCCATCACATTAGACGAAGCAGAAAAAAAAGTAGACACATTTGATGTCATTATTAACACAACATCTGTGGGAATGCATCCTCATGTGGAGGATGCGCCAATCGACATTCAACATATTCGCCCAGAAACAATTGTTAGTGATATTATTTACAATCCGTTAGAAACTAAGTTATTAAAAGAAGCAAAACAAAAGCAAGCATATTGTCATAATGGCGTAGGTATGTTTGTATTACAAGGCGCGCTTGCTTTTGAAAAGTGGACAGGTATCGTTCCTGACCAAAAAAAGATGGAACAAATTGTGTTAAAGAAACTTACTGAAAAGTAAAAGCATCATGGAGGTTTTTATGTTAAAAGGAAAACAAAAGCGATTTTTACGCTCAAAAGCACATCATTTATCACCAATCTTCCAAGTAGGTAAAGGTGGAGTGAATGAAAATATGATTCAACAAATTTCAGATGCACTTGAAGCGAGAGAATTATTAAAAGTTAGCATTTTACAAAACTGTGAAGAAGATCGTAATACGGTAGCAGAGCAGTTGGCTAAAGGTGCTAGAGCTCAAGTTGTACAAGTAATTGGTAACACTATCATTCTTTATAAGGAGTCACGCGAAAATAAACAAATCGTATTACCTCGATAAGAAAAGGATACCCTATCATACGCGTATGATAGGGTATATGTACATGTTGAGAGAAGCTTAATATGATAAAAGGAGCTATGATTTTTTGAAACGTATTGGTATTTTTGGTGGAACGTTTAACCCTCCCCATATCGGACATTTAATTATGGCAAATGAAGTATTGTTTTCATTAAAGTTAGATGAAATTTGGTTTATGCCTTCGCATATTCCGCCTCATAAAACCTTGAAACAAGAAATAGATCCCAATCATCGCTTAAATATGCTTAGTTTAGCGACTGACGGTTATTCTAAATTCCGCGTTCAGTCGATTGAATTCGAACGTAACGATATATCATATACATTTGATACGATGTGCATCTTAAAAGAAACATATCCAGATAATCAGTTTTATTTTATCATCGGGGCAGACATGGTAGAATATTTACCAAAATGGTATAATATTGAGGAGTTGCAAAAGCTTGTGACATTCGTAGGGGTGAAGAGGCCTGGATATGAAATGAAATCTCCATATTCAATACTGGAAGTAGAAGCACCTCAAATGGATATCTCTTCATCATTTATACGAGAACGTATTAAAGTGCAAGGTCCTATTGACTTTTATGTGCCTTTATCAGTAAAACATTATATTGAGGAGAATCAGCTATATGAATCAGAGTGAAGCGTTAGCTGTTGTGAGAGAGCAGTTAACAGAACGAAGATATATTCATACGTTGGGAGTCATGGAAACAGCCGTAAAATTAGCCGAGCGATATGATGTGGATATAAAAAAAGCCGAATTAGCTGCAATCTTTCATGATTACGCAAAATTTCGACCAAAAGAAGAAATGAAAGCGATTATTATAAATGAAAGCATGTCTGTTCACCTTCTTGAGGCCAATACAGAGCTCTGGCATGCTCCAGTTGGTGCATTCTTAGTTGAAAAAGAAGTGGGGCTAACGGATGAGGACATATTAAATGCTATTCGCTATCACACATCGGGGAGACCAGGGATGTCGTCTTTAGAGAAAGTGATTTATGTGGCCGATTATATTGAGCCAGGTCGCAATTTTCCTGGAGTTGAAGAAGTAAGAGAGCTTGCAGAGCAAGACTTAGATAAAGCGCTACTTCAAGCATTAAAAAATACGATTAGCTTTTTGATTAGCAAAAATCAAAGAGTTTTCCCAGATACGCTGTATACTTATAACGAATTAGTTCTAGGAGGAAACATAAATGAATGAACGCGATTTATTATCACTTGTGGTAAAAGCAGCAGACGATAAAAAAGCAGTGGATTTAGTTGCATTGAATATGCAAGGGATTTCACTCGTAGCAGATTACTTTGTCATTTGTCATGGTAATTCTGATAAGCAGGTTCAGGCTATTGCAAGAGAAGTGAAAGAGCAAGCGCATGAACATGAAATTACGGTAAAGCGTATGGAAGGGTACGATGAAGCACGTTGGGTACTTGTGGATTTAGGTGATGTTGTTGTTCATATTTTCCACAAAGACGATCGTGGCTACTATAATTTAGAGCGCTTGTGGGGAGACGCGCCTTCTGTTGACTTACAAGAAGAATTACAATCATGAGCAGCTATAAGCAATTCGCCTACGTATACGACCATCTCATGACGGACATTCCATATGACCAATGGATTCAGTTTGTATCCCGTAAAGTTAAGCCGGGTGAAAAGCTGTCTATTCTTGATGTAGGGTGCGGAACTGGTGAGATGTCAATTCGTTTAGCCAAACAAGGCTATGAGGTAACTGGAATTGACCTATCGGATGATATGTTGGTGATTGCGCAAGAGAAAGCGCAAAACGAAGGTATAGCGTTAAAGCTATATGAACAAGATATGTCAAAACTTGAGCTGATGCAGGAGTTTGATTGTATCGTTATCTTTTGTGATTCACTTAATTATCTACAAACTGATGAACAAGTTAAAGAAACGTTTATGCGTGTCTATGAACATTTAGCTCCAGGTGGCTTTTTGTTATTTGATGTTCATTCAACGCATAAACTTAAGAATATTTTTGGGGATAATTCATTTTCATATGTAGATGATGATGTATCTTATATTTGGAACTGTGAGTATAATGAGGCTAATCAAAGCGTTCAGCATGATATGACATTTTTTGTGTATGACGAAGAAATTGAAGCGTACGACCGATTTGATGAGGTTCATATTCAGCGAACGTTATCAGAGTCTACTTATAAAGAGTGGTTAACAGAAGCTGGGTTTTCAGCTGTTGAAGTGAGCGCTGATTTTAAAGACGAGCTTCCTCATCAAAATAGTGAAAGAATATTCTTCTCTGCAAAAAAATGAGTTTGGGACATAACAAAATGATTGCTTCTAAACGACGAACACTAGCTGTTCCCATCTCTTTAGTTTGTCTCAACTCGTTCGTTCCATTGCGCTACGGCCACTCGCTTTCCGCGGGGAGGAACCTGAGCTTCCTCGCTGCGCTGCGGGATCTCACGTTTCCCTCTCTTTCCCGCAGGAGTCGAGTGTCCTACGCTCCATTCCACCATGTTTCCAACATTGTTTTCACAATCAACCAAAAAACCTGAACGATTAAAAGTTATGAACTCTCAATCGTTCAGGTATAGTAGAGGCTGAACTACTTATGTCTCAGTCTCATTTTTTTTATAAAAAAGCAGGAATTTTGTTGAATGAAGGTGAATAATGTTGATTACGTAAAATTAAACTGCTTTTCAACGAGCTCGATATCCTCATCAAACTTCTCATGTGTTTTTTGAAACAAATGAACAAACATATCTCCAAGTTCCTCTTCTAATACTTTAATTCCTTCTCCTGTAACACCGCCCTTTACGCATACTTTCTCTTGTAAAGTAGGGAGCGTAAAAATTTCTTTTTCAAGTAATTTACCCATTCCAATAATCATATCACTAGCCATAATGGTTGCTTCTTCTTTTGAAATCTCCGTTTCTTGAACAGCAGCATCAATAAATTTCTGTAACAAGAAGCTGAAAAAAGCAGGTCCACAGCTAACAATATCCGACGATACCCTTGTAATGTTTTGTGGAATTGATACGGTTTTAGACATGCTGCTAAATAAATTTGTTAAGTAATTTTGATAAAAAGATGAACAATGATCGCCATATGTCATAAGTGATACGCCTGACAACGCACGATTTGTAATGCTTGGAATGATTCGTGCTACTTGGGTAGTCACGATGCTTTCCAGCTGCTCCACGCTTATTGGACTTGTAATCGATACAATGCAATGTTCTTTCGTTAACAGCGGTTTTATTTTTATTAAAAGGGGGTGAATATCCAATGGTTTTACACATATAAAAATAAGTTGTGAAGAACGGACAACTTCTTCCGCACAATCTCCCAGCTGAATTTCTCGGTGCTGCTTTTGAATCGTTTTTGCTTTGCCTTTTGTTCGATTTGTGATAGTTAGTTGTGAAGGATGTACGGCTTTTGACTCAATAAAGGCATCAATTAATATTCTCCCCATATTACCTGTTCCAATAAATCCTATATTCACTTGTACTTCCCTCCTTCAAAAGCCTATTCTTCTAAACAGTATGAGATTATTAATCAATTTATGACGTTAGTTCATAATCCCTTAAGGAGGAAACCATGACTTTATCGAAAAAACATTGGATTATTTTGGGTTTTATTTCGGTAGCTGTATGTGGGTTTTTAATTTATACAAATGTTTTATTTCCCCAGGTAGAAACGAGTGCTCAGGTTGGAGATGACTTTCCATTTGCTGAAAAACAAGAAAGTAGTTCTTCAACAAGAGACGTGCCTCAAAAAGATTCTACAAGTACTCAAATCGTTGTTGATGTGAAAGGTGAAGTTCAAAAACCAGGCGTATACGAGCTTGAGGCTGGCCTTAGGGTTCAGGATGCTGTCGAGAGAGCGAGTGGAATTACGAAAGAAGCGGACATGAATCAGGTAAATTTAGCAACAAAAGTAGCTGATGGAATGGTCATCTATATTCCAGCTATTGGTCAAGAGCCTCAAGTACCTGTTGCTAGTGGAGGAAGCGTTGAAAAAAGTGACAGCGGTGTAGTGAATCTTAACACAGCAACGTTAGAAGACCTGCAAACTTTAAATGGAATCGGTCCGTCAAAAGCGCAAGCGATTCTCACATATCGTGAAGAAAATGGTCCTTTTAAAACAGTGGAAGATCTGCTA
The DNA here is from genome assembly GCF_056820425.1 of Priestia sp. KCTC 13724. NCBI lineage: Bacteria > Bacillati > Bacillota > Bacilli > Caryophanales > Bacillaceae > Priestia > Priestia sp. KCTC 13724. The sequence continues at coordinate 12,361 of NZ_JBXDLD010000011.1, forward strand.
CAAGTCTCAGGAATTGGCGAAAAATCATTGGAGAAAATAAAAGCAGAGATAGCAATAAATTAGTGAATGCGTTGACGTCATCTCCTTTTAACCGATACACTATGTACTAGATAGCGAGACAAGAAAGTAGGGAGTAGAAGATGACAAGAATTTCGTGGGATCAATACTTTATGGCACAAAGTCATTTATTAGCATTACGCAGCACGTGTGAACGTTTAGCTGTAGGTGCCACAATTGTAAGAGATAAACGTATTATTGCAGGCGGATACAACGGATCAATAAGCGGCGGGGTGCATTGTGCAGACGAAGGCTGTTACGTCATTGATAACCATTGTGTCAGAACCATTCATGCAGAGGTAAATGCTCTGTTACAGTGTGCTAAATTTGGTGTTAAAACAGAAGATGCAGAAGTTTATGTCACGCATTTTCCTTGCTTAAACTGTTGCAAAGCACTTATTCAAGCTGGGATTAAGACCGTTTATTATGCCAACGACTACAAAAATCACCCATATGCTATTGAATTATTTGAGCAATCAGGGGTAAAATTTGAAAAAGTCGAGCTAAACGAAGCTGTCATTGATTTAAACAGTCAAGAAAAATGGAGCTTTGTAAACAGTATTTTAGAGAAGCTTCACCAGAGTAATCTTTCCAAAAAAGAAATTGCTCGCTTAGAAGACCAAGCCTTTTCGTTGTTTCAACCTTCATAAGCTAGGCACTTGGTGTCTAGCTATTTCTTTTGAATGGGAGGTGCTTTCTTGAAAGGTTTCTATTTATATATAGCAGTTAGCTCCATGTTAACCATGTTTTTAGCTTATCATCTATCATGGATTACATTCGTATTTGCACTAAGCTACGCGGTTTTTTTATACCTGAAGTGCCCACCGTATGTTTTCGTCCTTTGTGTTCTTGTTGGCGGTTTTTCTTTTGGGTTGTTTTATCTTTTTTCACTTCATCATCAAACATCTATCTCTTCCAATCAAACAATATTTACCGGTCAAATCGCTTCTATTCCTGATATTGACGGAAGCCAAGTGCGCTTTTTCTTTAGCACTCAAGGTGAGGACATATCCGTTACGTATTATATGAAAAATGAAAGTGAAGTTAAACAGATTCAAAACCTAACGATTTATGACCAATGTATGCTAAAAGGCAAACTTTCTTCTTTTGAAGAAGGGCGAAATCCAAATGCATTTAACTACAAAGCATACATGAATACTCAGCGTATTCACTGGAATCTTAAAGCATCTACTTTTACAACCTCTTTATGCCAACCTCCTAAACGATTATCTCTCATTCAGTCCCTTTCTACCTATCGACAAAAAGGAATTGACTACCTTAAACAGACTGTTCCTCAGCCAGCTTCTTCTTTTATGCAAGCGCTCATTTACGGAGAGAGAAACCAAATCGATTCTGATTTACTTCAGCTTTACCAAAGTTTCGGGCTTATTCATTTGCTAGCTATTTCAGGACTTCACGTTGGTTTAATGACCTTTATGTTTTTTTATATACTGATTCGGGTGGGGGTTACGCGCCAGTTAGCCATAAACATTTTATTAGTAACTCTTCCTTTGTATGCTATTATCGCGGGTGGGGCGCCTTCGGTTATTCGTGCAGTGTTAATGAGCATGTTAGCATTAATTAGCATGCAGTATCAAAAAAAGATTAGTCTAACCGACAGCATAGCAATAGCATTTTTGTTAATGGTAGTTGTTAATCCATTTTATATTTTACAAGTGGGATTTCAATTATCTTTTGTGGTGACTCTTTTTATTGCGCTTAGTACACAGATTATTCTAAAGCGAATTACCTCAACTATAGCTCAGTTACTGATGGTATCGTTGGTTGCGCAGCTCGGATCGCTACCGCTGTTATTGTTTTATTTTTATGAAATTTCGCTACTAAGCCTTCCTCTTAATATGATTTATGTTCCCTTTTTTTCAACAGTCATTCTTCCACTTTGTTTGTTCACATTTATTGCTTCATTTTTCTTTTCACCCATCGGAACTATAGGTCAATGGCTACTAAATAATATATTATTACTGAGCGAATGGTTCTTGAAGCTACTACACGATGTATCTCCTGTGTTCTTAATAACAACCGGCAAGCTTTCTCTATGGGTTGTTGGACTTTTTTACATAGGTATTTACGGCGTTTTATGGTCTATGGAAAACAAGAAATATACGTCTTTTTTTAGCATAGTCACTGTCCTAATGTTCGTGGTTCAATGTCTTTTTCCGTATGTAAATCCATATGGGAAAGTGACGATGATTGACGTGGGTCAAGGAGATAGCTTGTTAATTGAGCTTCCCTATAGGCAAGGGATTTATTTAATTGATACGGGAGGTAGCGTTCCGTTTTTCAGTGAAGATTGGCAAGTACGTCGCGATTTGTTTGATGTGGGAAGGGATGTTATCATGCCAGTTTTAAAATCAAAAGGAATTCGAAAGGTAGATAAGTTATTGATTACGCACGGCGACTATGACCATGGTGGAAGTGCCAGCACGTTACTGAATCAAGTCAAAATTGAACAGGTGGTGCTGGGGAAAAAGAAGCAGTTTACAGATTTAGAACAAGATATTATCAAGCAAGCAAGGAAAGCGAATAGCGAGATTTCTTATGTTCAGAAAGGAGATCACTGGAAACAAGGAGACATTTCTTTTTATATTCTTTCACCAACAGGCTCAGAAACAACAAGCAATAATTCATCTATTGTTTTGTTTACAGAGTTTGGAGGACTAAACTGGCTTTTTACAGGTGATTTAGAAGAAGCGGGAGAAAATGAGATTCTTCGCACTATTCCTTCGCTGCAAGCTGATGTGTTAAAGATTGCACATCATGGAAGTAAATCGTCTACATCACCTGCGTTTCTTCGTGCACTTAACCCCAAAATTGCTCTCATATCAGCAGGTAAAAAGAACCGTTACGGTCATCCTCATGAGGAAGTGGTTGAAAGGTTACAAGAAGCCGATGTTTTGATTTACCGAACAGATGAAAACGGTGCAATCACGTATACATTTCGAAAAAACAAAGGAACCTTTTACCCCCAACTTCCATAGTCTATATCAAGTTAAAAAAAACGACTGTAGATGACAGTCGCTAAGTGTTGCTGATTTTCTATCTCGTTTACCGATTCAACTAATGAATAAAGGTTGTATTCATTAGCAGCTACTTATGAACCAAAGTAGTGAATGACCGTTGCGATAATAAATAAGGTAGTAAAAAATCCAAATGATGCGATAAATCCTACAGCCGAATCGACTGCGTCGTTTCGTTTACTTTGAACGCTTTCTTCAAATTGATTCATTGCCACCCCTCCTATTTACAGTATAATCCATGTTTTTTAAAAAATCTATAAAATATAAAGCGTTTTCCTAACATGACAACAGTTAACAATCATTGTTTGTGGCAAAAAAGTAAACGATAATTATATGGGTTTACTCATTAACAAATAAGTAACCTAGGGCTTAATTTGTTAGTGTTTATTATAAACTGAGGAGTTGCTGCTTTTAGCAATTCCTTTTTGTATTCTTGCCAAACCGTTGTCGCACCTATACCATAGAAGGTGAAGAACTATAGAATGGAGCGTAAAAAATTGGCAATAGATTCGTTGAAAACTATCAATTCTAAGGACATAAAACCCGTCTACTTATTACATGGTTTAAATGCTTTTATTATGAAAAAAGCAAGAGATAAAATTATTCAACATTCCTTATCAGATGAGGAAAAAGAGTTTAATTTATCGATATATGACTTAGAGGAAACGCCGATTGAACAAGTAATTGAAGATGCTGAAACGCTGCCTTTTTTAGGTGATAAGCGAGTGGTAATTGCCAAGAATGCTTTTTTTCTAACGGCAGAAAAATCAAAATCTAAGGTAGAACACGATGTTAGTAAATTGCAGGACTATCTTGAGCAACCCGCACCTTTTTCAACTTTAATCGTGCAAGCTCCTTATGAAAAATTAGATGAGCGTAAAAAGATAACAAAAGCGTTAAAAAAGCAGGCTGCATATGTGGAAGCAAATGAATTTAATGAGCATGACTTAGTGCAGTGGATAAAAGACGTATTGCATAAAAGAAACGTGGAAATGGATGAAGATGCTAAGCAGCTCCTGCTGCAGCTTGTCGGATTAAACGTTACGATCATCACAAATGAAGTGGAGAAAATGATGCTTTATGTAGGAGATAATGGTGTCATTACGCGGGAAGTTGTACACGAGCTTGTAGCCAAAACGTTAGAACAAAATGTTTTTACACTTATTGAAGCAGTTATGAATAAAAACCTAAAAGAAGCGTTAAATATTTATCAAGATTTGCTTCGGAACAATGAGGAGCCAATCAAAATTCTATCGTTACTAGCTTCACAATTTCGCTTAATTTATCATACAAAGCAGCTTTCTGGTCAAGGGTATAGTCAACAGCAAATTGCACAAACGTTAAAAGTGCATCCTTTTCGAGTGAAAATTGCTCTTCAACAAAGTCGAAAATTTGAAGAGCCGTTGCTGCGTAGCATTATCAAAGAGCTAGCAGAAGCAGATTATGAAATGAAGACGGGAAAAATAGACAAAGAATTGCTTTTACAATTGTTTTTCTTAAAGCAAGCTGGTGTCTAGCAAAACCACTAGTGTTGCATTAAAACAATTCAGCGCTTTATAAAAATCTAAATTTTCAGTAATTTTATCTTTG
>NZ_JBXDLD010000012.1:0-1721 GCF_056820425.1 Priestia sp. KCTC 13724
GCAAAGATAAAATTGCTGAAAATTTAGATTTTTATAAAGCGTTGAATTATTTTAATGCGACACTAGTGATATTTCTGTTATATCATTTCGTGATTATTTATTGAGATAATAAGACTTTTGGTTTATAATGGAATTAACCATTAAAAGATTGAATTTTCTGAAACATATTTCGATTCTAAAAACGAAATTTTCAATCTCAACGATGAAAAACTGAAAACACACTAAAATTTTGAGGAGGGGCTTTTATGGAATGGAAGTATTGGAAAGTCGTATTACGCTATGGTCATGTAGGAAAACGAAAAGATGTGACGGTTGCACGCTATCTCGTAACGCCTTCTCATTATAATTTAGTCATGGTGATGGACATTGGAAAAGAAATGCCTGGCGTAAAAAGTGAGGGAGTTGTTCGATTAACGGAAGTCGGGTTAGAAGAGTACCTGGCTGGCAAGAGAGCAGAAACGGAAAACTTTTACTTACAGCAGCTTTTTAATTACGAGCTGAGAGCATAGAAAAACTTTCATTAAGAAGCACCACTTAATTTATTTCTTCCACTACCTTCATCTTCTACCATGCAAGCTGAGCTGTTAACTGTTCCACAACTAGCCTTCAACGAAAACAGTATTCATTGTGTTCCAACATAGAAACAAGAATAGCTGAAAGATATAAATAGCTAGCGGTTCTTTTTCGGATGTAAGTAGATTCAAGTGTTGATCCGCCTAACCATTAAACTCTCGGTAAGACCTAAGACGTAGTTGAAATTGATTCTCCAGCAGCTGTTTGAACATTTAATGCTTCTCTATACTTAAGTACATACAAAAAATAGTTGGAGAAGAGAGTATGACTGAAACCATAATAAACCTTGTAGAAGAGTGGGGAATCTGGGATGTCTTTCTTTCCTTGTTTATTGAAGGGAGTGCATTCCCCCTTTATTGGAACATTTTTTATCGTAACGGTAGGCTTTATTTTAGATTTGTCTTGGTTTGGAATCGGTGGGATTTCTCTATTAGGAAGCTTCTTATATGCTGTAGGTAGTTATCTTCCTTATAGAACAACATGCATTTATTTTCAATGTCTAAAAAGGTTTTAAAATAGCTTAAAACCTCCTGTTGCTTTGTCAGGAGGTTTCTTTTTATACACCCTTAGTCAATATAACGAGCTTTTTATCGATACTAATCAAATAATTAACTACATCTCAAAAAAACTATGTCTCTCAACTTTGCAAACTCTAAAAGAAAAATTTTTATACCATTCTGTTTTGCCTTTATTCTGTGCTACTCTATGAGCTGAGTTTTCTTTCCAAGCTTTTATTGACTCTAAAGAATCCCAATATGAAACTGTGATCCCTAAGTCTTTATCTCTGGCGCTTTCTATCCCTAAAAATCCTTGCTGGTTAGAAGCAAGTTCTACCATTTTATCCGCCATTATCCCATATCCCTTATCTCCTTCGGTTCTCTGTGAAGCAAAAATTACTGCAAAATAAGGCGGTTCAGGGGTTTTTGCAATGCCAGCCATATGTGGTTCCTCCTCGAATAGTAAAATTAAATCCATATTAGTTACACTTTTTGACTAAACAACTCTTTCAAAGAAAAGCAATATTTCTCTGAAAGCTTATCACTTTTCCTCATTAATTCAGCCCGAGTCGTATGTGCTGTGTAAGCCCGTAATCAAACAACGCATATAAAACATCAGGCACCTCCGGTACGATAAATGTATCAATCAAA
>NZ_JBXDLD010000013.1:0-6389 GCF_056820425.1 Priestia sp. KCTC 13724
GGGGCCTCTGAGCAAATTTTAAAAAGAATAGCCGGTGTTCATATGCCGGATTATTAAGTAAAACTTATAGAGATATTGCAACAATTGAAACGGTTGGTAAAGTGCCATCTATTTCGCGCACAAATGGAAAAGATGCGATTTCAATTCAAATTACGAAAACGCAGGAAGCAAATACCGTAGAAGTTGTTAATGCGGTGAAAGATTTAATTAAAGATCAAGAAAAAGAGATTGATGGCTTAGCAATCGACGTAACGCTAGACCAAGGTGAACCGATTGAAGAATCCGTATTTACGATGGTAGAAAAAGCGCTATTCGGTGGTTTATTCGCCGTTATCATCATCTTGTTGTTCTTGCGCAGCATTAAATCTACCATTATCTCAATCATTTCAATTCCAGTTTCCATTTTCATGGCACTACTGCTACTAAACTGGCTTGATATTACGCTAAACATTATGACGCTAGGGGCTATCACAGTAGCCATTGGTCGTGTTATTGACGACTCGATTGTCGTAGTGGAAAATATCTACCGACGCATGAACTTGTCCGACGAAAAACTTCGTGGCCGCGCGTTAATTCGTGAAGCAACGATTGAAATGTTTAAACCAATTCTTTCGTCTACGCTCGTAACGGTTGCTGTATTCGCGCCGCTCATGTTTGTTGGCGGTATGGTTGGTGAATTATTCAGACCGTTTGCTTTAACAATGGCATTCGCGTTAGGAGCATCACTACTCGTTGCGATTACGATTGTACCAGCGCTTTCTCACTTCTTATTCCGTAAAAACTTATCGGGTGAAAAAGAAGTAAAAGCGCATAAAGAAGGTGGAAAACTAGCAAACTGGTATAAAGGTTTCCTCGGAAAAGTCTTAAACCATAAAATTATTGCATCTTTAATCGCAGTTGTATTACTTGTAGGGTCACTTGCTTTAACACCGCTCATTGGCTTTAGCTTCATGGGTTCAGAAGAAGAAAAAGTTGTGTACTTAACGTATACGCCAGCGGCTGGTGAGTTGAAAGAAGAAACGCTCAAAAATGTTGAAAAAGTTGAAGAGCATTTCATGAAGCGTGATGACTTAGAAACAATTCAGTTCTCAATCAATGACGAAACAAGCACAGACGCATCAGCAGTCATGATGGGTGGCGGAAGCGGAGCGTTGATGTACTTATTCTTTGACGAAGATGTGAAGAACTTTGCTGACGTAAAAGAAGAAGTCATTGACTACGCAACAAACCTTGACCAGTCAGGTGAATGGAAGTCACAGGATTTTGGCATGGGCGGCATGTCGTCTGATGAAGTAAGCTATACGCTATACGGCAAGGATTTAGACGACTTAAATAAAGCAGCTTCAGACGTTGAAAAAGCATTAAAAGACGTAAAAGAATTAGAAAACGTCAAATCTGATTTTGAAAATCCATACGTTGAGCACATGATGAAAATAAATCAACAAGAGCTTCTGCAATATGGGTTAACAACAGCAAAAATTGCAGGAGCGCTATCTGCACAAAATAGTGGTGACGTGCTGACTACCGTTGAAAAAGACGGAGAAGAAGTCAACGTTACAGTTCAAAGCGATGCAAAAAAAGAGCCAAAATCAATGGATGAATTGTTAGAAACACAGGTTCCAACGGCTCAAGGAACAGCAATGCCTTTATCTGAAATTGTAGAGGTAGAGGAAGGAACAACCTATACGACGCTTGCTCGTAACAAAGGTGAATTCTACACAACGATTTCTGGTAAAATTGTCGGCGACGACGTATCAAAAGCAACGGCTGAAGCCGATAAAAAGATTGACAACATTGACTTACCAAATGGTGTAAAAATAGACGTTGCCGGAGTGGCAGCGGATATGCAGGAATCCTTTACGCAGCTAGGCGTAGCGATGCTTGCAGCGATTCTCATCGTTTACTTTATCCTTGTGGTAACGTTCGGTGAAGGTTTAGCACCGTTTGCGATCTTATTCTCACTGCCGTTTGCAGTTATCGGTTCGTTTGTCGGACTGTGGATTGCAGGTGAAACGATTTCCGTATCCGTTATGATGGGACTCCTGATGTTAATTGGAATCGTTGTAACCAACGCCATTGTACTTGTAGACCGCATCATTGAAATGGAGCGCGCGGGAATGTCCATTCGTGACGCGATTCTTGAAGCAGGATCAACGCGACTTCGTCCAATTCTGATGACAGCAATCGCAACGATAGGCGCAATGGCTCCAATGGTGTTCGGTGCAGGCGGAGCGGGACTAATTTCAAAAGGATTAGCCATCACCGTAATCGGTGGGTTAACATCTTCAACGCTGTTAACGCTAGTCATTGTACCAATTGTCTATGAAGCATTATCGAAGCTATTGAAGAAAAATCGTCAAGTGGTAGAAGAAGACATGTAATAGAAAGCGCCCTTTTGAAAGGGGCGCTTTTTTGTTTGAACTTTAACTCAAAAACTACTATCTTTCTATTGTTTTAGATTGTATAATTTTTCCTTAAGAGGAGGGTCGTTTGTTTATTCGACTATCTCTAAAGCCAACAGCAAGAAACGGAGTGCGATTAGATGGAACCAATTGAAACAAAACTTTTAAACAACCGTCGCTTAAATGATTATCCGCTGTTTAAGAAGTTTTGTGTGTTAAAAGAAAAAGGGAAAAACTATCCAGGAGTAAAAGCATACTTTTACGGACTTTTACTGGTCTTGTAATACTTATTATGTTAACTGAACATTCATAGGTTATAGAGTTAAAAAATAGAAGAGGCTGGGACATAACTAGCCAAAAATAATGAAAAAGGGTTCTCATCATATTATCCCTCTTTTGTTACCTTCTTTAATAATTGTTTTTTGTTATCTTTATCTTCAACAATAATATATTCTTCTGTTCCCTTGACTGAATAGATTTTTGTACCAACTTCATAATAGTTTGATTGATTATTTTCTGGCATCTCATTCGCTTTTGTTTTCTTTTCTACCGTACCAATCTGTTCTCCTATTTCTTTACTTTTATCTAATTTATCCTCAGTTCCGTTATATTCGTTATTTTGAACTACAATAATTACAGCAGAACTTCCTTTGTCAGTACCTGTACTTTCCTGATTACATGCAGTTAATATAACTAAATAAGCTATTGACAGAAAAATAATCAATTTTTTCATATTGGCCTCCAAAGATTATTTTATGGAATATATTATATATTCTACCTTTTATTGTTTTTATAAACAATTGATTTTTTGAATATTTAATATATTAACATCCTAATATGCTGCTCTTCACTTATATAAAACGAGATTTTGCATAGTAAAGCCTTGTTCTTTCCTAAATTAATATTTTCTACGATTTAAAGGTCTTTCCGTAGCAGAGGAGATTCCCCAAAAATCCTTCATTGGGCGAATAGCCCACAACTTAAAGGGAATATCCTTATATCGCCAATACGCCACTCCTGTTGGTCTATTCTTGGCCTCATGGTCTAAGCTTACCTTCGCCAGTAAGAGATTAGGTCCTATGCCTGCCGTAGCTGTCAGGCGTGTCTTATGATAAATTTCGTCGATAATCTTGTGGGCTAATTCTTCTGGTGTACGAGCAAATAGATGCAACGCAGCTGTCGCATCAATAAACAATTCATCAATACTATACGCATGAAAGCCTTCAGGAGCAACATCCTGTAACACCAAACTAGAAATATAATTCGAAGCCTTGATATATCTCTCCATTATCGCTTATAAATTTCCTTGTTAATAACAAAAGTTTTTATTAAGTCGGATAGGAAGACAATCTAATGAATACTTTCTTAACCAATCAAATTTAAATTGAGCATTTCATTCTCTTTTTTAAATAAAATACGTTCATAAAAGTGTATGACATTAAGTGGACGTTCGTAATTTATTTTTGAATTTAAACGAACGATAAAAATAATAAATTTTCTATCCAAAAGAAAAGTCCGTAAAAGTATACTATTACGAACAATAAAACGGCAAACAGTGAGGTTTTAGAAATATGAACAAAATTACCTTTACCAAAATGAAAGCAGACTCAGCTTTTATCCAAGCAGAAAATCCAGAGCACATCTATGTTAGCAAAGATAATGTGCTGTTTTATTTAGTGGAAAGCAACAAGGGGCCTATTCAAATTCATAACGGAAGGGGCAAGATCATTGCTGTGTTGCCTCGCCATGTGGTGCATGCAGATTATGTGTTAACGGTGCAGCAAGTAAAGCCTGATAGATGGATGCTTCTGCATTATGATGAAGAAAAAGAAACGAATGTGATTTGTGTGTTTAGCTGTGAAGGAGAAGTGATGAAAGAATTTTCAGTAGGAGAAGGAATCGCAGACTGTCAGGTAGATGATGTACACCAAATCTGGATTAGTTATTTTGATGAGGGGATATTTAGCGGATCTGAAATGAGCCGATCTGGTTTAGTAGCACTCGACATAGACGGTAACATAATTTTCGATTATGGAGATATAGTTAATGTGCATAATTTGCCGTCTATTGATGATTGCTACGGAATGAACGTGTTGGGTGATGAGATTTGGCTTTATTATTATTCGGAATTTCCTGTTGTGCAATTAAAAAACAATCACTTACATAACTGGTGGCCTGATACGAACCTAGGGGATTATTTATCAGGAGGCTTTGCCGTGTGGGATAACGTACTTCTATTTGAAGCTGCAGAACAAGAGTTGATGACCTATTCGCTACAAACGAAAGAGTTTTCTTCAGCTATTGCTGTTGACGAACAAGGAAACCGACTGGACTTTTGGGACTGTTTCTATAAAGGAGCTTCTATTTATTTGCGGACGGATGAAGGGGTATATAGATTTACACCCAACGAAGCTGAATAGTGAACAAGGGGTATATTCGTTGTTCATTTTTATAATTTATAAAAAGTCAATTTAGCATATCCTTTAGATAGAATCGCTTGTAACTCCCCCATTTCAACCTTTATGAGTGAGGGAGTTTAATATGCAACAGAACAAAACCTAAGTACTTCACTGCTTTAAGTGTAGATTTTGTTTTCTAAGAGTTCCGATTCCAAAAATAAACAATGGAAAAACCAAGCCAAAAGTAAGAGTATAAAAAAGAAGAGGAGCTAAACCGAAAAATCTCCCTTTTTCTTGCGCTTTCTAATCACGCGGAATAAGCCAATTCCACTCAGCAAAATACCAAGGGCAATCAACACGTCGTAAACTGTCTTTTCCTGCTTTTCTTGGCCAAGCTGATAGTATTCTTTATACGCTGTCACCGCTGCTTTGTTTTTCTTATAGGCAGCGGGAACATCCATTTGAGTGCCTAACTTCCAGCCGTCTTGGTACGCTTGTTTTTTGAACTGGGCTGCTTTTTTATTAGAAACAAATCCTTGTTGGTAGACTTCTAGAAGCTGAACATTCCATTCATACACTTTTGGTACTTTGTACTTTTTATTCAGAAAAGCAGCATTAAATCCTTCCATCTTCACATCTTCTAAGCGCTTCTTTTCACCTTTATTGTAACCTTTTGTAAATGCTTCGGTGCCGGCAGGCGTAAGACCATCGGGAACAACGAGTGGCTCCATGCTGTATCCAAGCTTATAGCCATCTTTTTCATACTGTACGTTTTTAGCCGCTTCTTTTTCGTTCATTGCTTTTTGAAAGCCTTCTTCAAATGCTTTTTGCGTCATAGGGTCTTCGGTATAAAGCTCTGGTACCGACATTGCTTCATCTTGTACGCCTTGCTGGTATCCTTCTTCTCTTGCTTTTACAGAAAGATCCATCGTTTCAATCGCTTTTTCGTAGCCAAACGTGAAGCCTTCGTTCCAGTCAGCCGACTTGCTTTTCATAGTGGGAGGGGTATAAGCGACCGTCGCGTTCTCATAGTCTTGAATTCCGATTTCGTATCCTGCTTTTTCGCCAGCGCTATAATCGGTTTCTTTTTCAGTCTTTTCTTCTTCTGTCTTACTTCGCTTTCCGCTTTCAAAGCCGACCGAATAGCCTAGCATGAACCAGCTTGCAGCTTCTGAGGGATAAGCTGCAAGCTGGTTGTTTCCGTCAAAGCTTATGAATTTCTCACCGCTATAGCCATCGCTTTCTCCAAGCGCATAGCCATTATCATATACGCGTTCATACAGCACGTCCAACTCCTCTTCAGGAGCGGTATTTTCATTGGGCTCCACGGCAGTAGTAGCCAGCACCTTGGTCGGTATAAACGTATTTGTGGATAATAATCCGAACATCGACAAGCTCAGTATAAGCACCTTTTTTTTCATGTCTTCACCTTTTATGTGCGTTTATAGTTTGATCGTTTTGTTTCATTCTTAAATTACAACTAACTAGAAAAAATGTGTTTAATTTCAATAAATATTACCACTAGTGTTGCATTAATTTAAATTAACTATTAAAAAGACTCAAAATCTTCAATTTTATTATTTTAGGC
>NZ_JBXDLD010000014.1:0-7766 GCF_056820425.1 Priestia sp. KCTC 13724
GCAAAGATAAAATTGCTGAAAATTTAGATTTTTATAAAGCGTTGAATTATTTTAATGCGACACTAGTGACAAAAAATGCAAAAGAATTGATTGCATTGATTCACACTATTGAAGCATTAACAACGTATTTAAAAACAATTAACACCAACAAGCACGAACCATTACATATAGGAGAAGCTATGGGATGCTGGCTTTATTTTACTACGCTTACCGAAGAAATACCGGCCGTTGAAACGTCTTTACATACAACAACAGATAAAACGCTATTAGAACTTGCTCATGAATCAAAACTGTTAGCTTTGACTCAGCGAGATAAGCTCAAGGAATTCATGCTACAAGAAGGGATACCACTTTCTGATATTCCAGCTCCAAAACCAAAATCTGATCCTCACCAAATACCTCTGGTTGTACGCGCAACAGATTCTGAAATTGCTAATTTAATGTCAGAATCTGTTGCTTCGAACATCATTATGTGCAGTACAAACATTGGTCAATCCATCCGTAATGATGTTGGTATGCTCTGGCTAAAGCTTCATAGTGAAAAGGTTGCCTTTGGCTTTAAGGTAAAAGAAACACAGCGGGAAAAAGGCTGGTTAAAAAACCGCCAAGCTACACTCCTCCAGGTTCTTAAATTCAGATGTGTAAATTTTTTCGACATTTTTGGTTTAACTTTCTCCAAAACGTCTATATACATAGCAAGGAGATTGATATTCTTCTTAAAGAACGAATGAACTTAACCATTAGCACGTTGCACGTACTAAAACTAGGAGGTTTTACAAATGACAAACGTAAAAGTAGTCGAAAATGGTGTTCAGGCAAAAGAAACGATTGATCAATTCTTACGAAGTGGATATACGAAAGATGAAGTTTATTTGCTCGCACATCACAAAGAACGCTCCAAGCATTTAACAGACGCAACGGATGTAAACAACATTGGATTATCAGAACAAGGACTAACTGATTCAGTCGCAAACATTTTCCGTTCACGAGGAGATGAGCTTCGTTCAAAAATGGAAGCGCTTGGGTTATCTCAAGTAGAGGCTGAAAAGTATGAAGAAGAATTGGACAAGGGTCGCGTTTTAGTCGTGGCCAGTAAAAGTGCATAATTAAAAAGACGCGACTAGTAGTCGCGTCTTTTTACCTGTTTTTCCTTAATCGTTTTCAATGTGAAATCATATTCCCAAACGCTTGAAGTTGTTAATTCTACACATGCTAATCTCCCTTTGCTCACAACCTGAGCTCCGAGGTCGATTCCAATTCTCGCCCCGTCAAACGCTACGTTCGGTGCCGGCGTATGTCCGTGGACAACAGGTTTACCGTTTGTTTCTTGCAGGAGGCGATTAATTGGCGTTTGATAAAACTCTTTGCGGGGTAACCACAAGTTGCTTCTATTAATAAAAGCAGTTTTATAAGGTAGTTGAAAGCCAGCATGCGCATAAACGTATTCATTATCTTCAAAAATAAGAGGTAGGTCTTTTACCCACTGAATGGCTTCATCAATACCCTGTTTCCCAAATGCTTCAATAATGGTGCTCGAAGAACGTTGCCCACCAAACTGCGACCACATCGGATTTTTACCTTCAATATACCAAAGCATCATTTCTTCATGATTTCCGATTGTGACGTGAACGTGTTCATACGCTTCATTTAATCTTTTTATTTCTTTTAAAACTTCACCGCTATAGGGACCACGATTAATCATATCTCCTACGATTACGAGCTGATCTATGTTTGGGTTAAATTTCACCGCCTCTAATAAACGCATCATTTCATAATAACTGCCGTGAATATCACTTATTGCAAATTTTCTCACGCTGCCCTCTCCTTTTTACTTCATAAATCTATTATACGCATAGGCCAGATGGTTTTGAACTCGGTAAAAAGCCGCTAATGCTAGCGACTTTTTTAATCACAAGATTTTATGTATTGTTTTCAATCTTTACTTTTACGCTCCCAACCTTGAGATCGAGCCCATAATCAATGATAAATAAAATGGAAGCTAAGATAAATTCAGCACCAAAGGATAGCGTAATTCCTTTAACGAATGTATCCGCTGTGTAAACAGCAAACCAAGAGAACCAAATGTCGATAGTGGCAATTAAAATGAAGCGGCTTAAAGCTGATGTAGCGAAGGGTTTAAATAGTGAAATCAGTGCTCTAGAAAGTAAATCTACTATGCTTCCAACAATCAGTACAAGCAAAACAAACCATAAAAAAGCACCTGTTGTTGTATACGTAACTCCCACAAATTTAAATATGCCTAAGAGACCAAAAAAGTATACTCCTGCGATAACAACAAGCGCTACGATGATAATTAGCGTAACGAATGAAATCGCAATTACCTTGGACATCATATCTTCTTTTTTCTTTTGTTTTCTCATTCTATCTCCTTTACTGTTAGAGTTAAGTTAAATTATACCAAAAACCAACAAAAAAAGGGCTAGAAAAATCTAGCTCCTTCTTTCTTGTCACTCTTTTTTCTTCAGCGCTTGCTTTAATGCATCCCCTAAGCTTGAGCCAAAGTCACTGTCGTCACTGTATTTATTAAGCAGTTTTCTTTCTTCTCGCTTCGTCATTTTTTTCTTTTTGTCTTCTGCTTTTTCAACAACTTGACACTGACGACATTGGAAATACTTACCTGCTTTTCCGTCGTGAATTCCCATCTTTTTATGGCACTGTGGACAGCGACGATTGGATAACTTTGGATCTTTAGAACGTCGGTAGCTACATTCAAGGCTAGAGCAAACAAGTACTCTCCCTTGCTTTGTCTTTTTCTCTTTTAAGAATGAGCCACATTCTGGACATTTTGATCCTGTTAAGTTATGAGGCTTATACGTTTCTTCACTCGTTTTTACCTGCTGCACAAGCTTTGCTGTTTGCTTACGAATGTTAGCTAAAAATTCTTTTGCGTTTCCTTTTCCTTTTGCAATTGCTTCTAGCTCTCGTTCCCATTTGGCTGTTAAATCAGGTGATTTTAGTTCATCTGCTACAAGCGAAATAAGCTGCTTTCCTTTTGGCGTCGGATGCAGACGGTTATTTTGTCGATCAATGGACTCATTTTGTAATAGCTTCTCAATAATATCAGCACGAGTTGCTGGCGTTCCAAGATTATGCTTTTCCATTTGAGCAAGTAAATCCGCTTCTGAATGACGAAGAGGTGGTTCTGTTAAAGCATGCTTCATTTCAACCGATTTAATGGATAAAGCAGCGCCTTCTTGTAAATGAGGTAACGATGCCTCTTCTAAATCACTATTAGTTACTTGTTTAAATCCAAGGTTTATCACTCGTTTTCCTTGTGCTACAAGCTGCTCTCCGTTCGCTTCAAGCTCTACTTTTACCGTTTCAAATTCGTACGCAGGGTAAAATAGTGCCATGAAGCGCTTAGCAATTAAATCATACAGTTTGCGCTCATCCGAAGATAAATCCTGCAAGAAGACAGGCTGGTCGGTTACGATAATCGCATGGTGATCGCTGACTTTTTCATTGTTCACTACGCGTTTTGGCAGCTGTGCATTTTTAGCAATCAGCGGCCTCACTTCTTCTTTATAGGCACCTGATACGGCTTCTAATCGCTCTTTCATCGTTCCAACCATATCCGTTGTGAGGTAGCGAGAATCTGTTCGTGGGTAGGTTACGAGCTTGTGTTGCTCATATAATTTTTGTAACACGTTTAACGTCTTTTTAGCTGAAAATCCGAAGCGCTTGTTAGCATCTCGCTGCAGTTCATTTAAATCGTATGGAAGAGGCTGTGCTTCTTTCATTACTTTCTTTTTGACATGCTTAATTATGGCTTCACCCGCAAGTTTATCACGAAGTTCTTTTGCTTTTTTTTTATTAAAAATGCGCTTTTCTTGGCCGCCTTGCCACTTTGCTTCAAACCCAGGTAAAACTGCGGTTAACGTCCAGTACGGCTGCGGCTTGAATGCTTGAATTTGCTGTTCCTTTTCGATAATCATGGCTAGAGTTGGAGTTTGTACCCTTCCTGCTGATAAAGGCTCTTCATACTTTGTTGTTAGCGCACGGGTAACGTTGAGGCCAATTAGCCAATCTGCTTCTGAGCGACAAACAGCTGAATCATACAGGCGATTAAACTCTTTTCCAGGCTTTAGTTCTCGAAACCCTTGCTTAATCGCTTTATCTGTTTGAGATGAAATCCACAAGCGTCTAAATGGCTTGTTCCATCTTACTTTTTCCATGATCCATCTCGCAACAAGCTCTCCTTCGCGCCCTGCATCTGTTGCAATAATTAACTCTTTGATGTCGCTACGTTTAGCCAGTTGAGAAACTGTTCGAAACTGTGGGCTTGTTTTTTTAATCACCTTCAGTTTCATTTTCTCTGGCATAATCGGTAAATCTTCCATTCGCCACGTTTTATATTGATTATCATAATCTTCTGGTGTTTGCAATTCAACCAAATGACCTAATGCCCATGTTACGACATATTCAGGTCCTTCAATATAGCCTTTTTTCATTTGAGTGCAGCCAAGTACACGTGCTAAATCTCGCGCAACGCTTGGCTTTTCTGCTAATACAAGTGATCTCATTTTATGTATACCTCCAATTCACTTGTTCCATTATACATGTATTATGATTGTTTGTGTATGATTAGATAAGTTTACATAATAATTTTATAGTCTATTATAAATAAAAAAACCATAGTAAAAGAGGCTGGGACATAACTAGCCAAAAATAATGAAAAAGGGTTCTCATCATCGCATTTTGATGATGAGAACCCTTTTTTGTTGATCTGTTTGATTGGTCTATGCACATTTTACGCTGGAGGCGATGTACTTTCGTACATTCACCGCCATGAACGCAAACCCTAATTCGTTTTTCACGTTCTCTTTGCCTCTTACGGACATTCGAGTGAAACGCAAATTAGCCTTCAGATATCCAAAAACTGGTTCTACGTCAATCTTACGTTTTCCGTAGATTTTACCCGTTTTTTCTTCTCTTTTCGATACATACTATATGTGATAAGAGGCGTACGCTTTCTTTTCTGCACATCGAGGTAATTCTCTTCACTTCCATATCCCGCATCTGCGACAATATAGTCTGGGAGTTCGAAGTAGTGATGTTCAATTGCGTCAAGAAACGGACAAAGTGTTCGTGTGTCCGTTGGATTTGAAAAGACATCGTAAGCAAGTGTATATTGACCTTCTGTCGCAATTTGCACATTATACCCCGCCTTCAGTTGCCCATTCTTCATGTAGTCATCCTTCATACGCATAAACGTGGCATCATGATCTGTTTTTGAATAACTATTCCGTTCGTTAAAAATCTCCATGTCTTTTTCATACTTTAACTTACGTTTCACAAAGTCGTGAAATTGCTTATACGCTTTCTTCGGTTCTTTTCTGCTTGATCGCAGTTGTTTTCGTTCATCGGCATCTTCACTTGCTTCAATTTCTTTTGTCAACTCTTCAACCTTTTCTTCTAATTTTTTAGTGATTAGAGATAATTCTTCAACAGAAAGTTCGTCCGAACTTTCTCGTTCGATCTGTGGAATAATTTCTCTTTCTACTAGTTCGTCATACAGCTGGGTTGATTTCTCCAAGAGGCTCGCACTATACTTTTCGATTGATTTGCACCAGACAAATGTGAACTTATTGGCATTTGCTTCAATCTTCGTTCCATCAATGAAGATTGCTTCATTATCAATCTCGTTCTCTTGAATAAGTTGACATCGAAACTGGACAAAGCACTCACGAAGAAGCACTTGAACTTCTGGGTGAACACGAAATCGATTGATTGTCCGATAGCTCGGTTCGTAACCTTGAGCTAGCCACATCATACGTATACTATCTTTGAGAAGCGCTTCAATTTTTCTTCCTGAAAAAACTGACTGTGTGTAGGCACATAAAATGATTTTCATCATCATGCGTGGATGGTAAGCAGGACACCCCGTTTTCTGTAAGAAGCCGGCAAAGGCTTCATCTGGAATATGTTCAACGAGATGGTGAACGGCGAAGGCAATATCATTTTCTTATAATTTTATTTCTAAATCTAAAGGCAAAACCACTTGATTCATGTTATAATCTTTAAACATAAGGACCCTTCTTTCCGATAAGATTTTGTGTGGTAACTTTATTTTATCAGAAGTGGTCCTTATTTTAATGTAAAAATAAACAAAGCCGGTGAAATTTTACTCGTCGTAAAATTTCACCGGCTTTTTCGGTTCAGAGGAGGGTTTTGTCCCAGCCTCTTTTTGCTTTACATGGTCTATTGATTTTTAATGTATTTCTATATGTATAAAGAACCTGATCGGACTAAAAGAATAATGGTAAAGAGGATTTTATTTATGAGCAATAGCAATCAGCACGAGTACTTCTATTTATTCTAAATCCCCTTCTTACTTCTTTGTCTGAAGAACATTAATAATTAGGTGTGACAGATACTGTATTGATAATAAAATTACTCCTAAAGTGTTAGATAGAAGGAATCGGTACAATCATGGTATACTAATAACAAACATGGAAATGATGGAGGGTATTATGACAAAACGATTAGATTTGCGTGTCGACTTCGCATTTAAATCACTATTTGGCACACATGGAAATGAATCTATTTTAGCTGCTTTTTTGAACGCAGCACTCCGTTTTCCAGATGATAAAAAAATTCAGACGGTGCAGTTATTAGATCCGCATTTTAATAAAGAAAACCAAGAAGATAAACGCTCTATTTTAGATGTGCACGCACAGTTAGAGGATGGAAGTCGCGTCAATATTGAGATTCAGCTTAATAACAAACATGACATGGAAAAACGAACGCTCTATTACTGGTCTAAAATGTACAGTAGTCAAATGAAAGAAGGAATGGACTACGGAGAGCTTTGTAAAACGATTACCATTAACATTGTGAACTTCCGTTATTTATCTCATATTCATGATTATCACTCCACTTTTCGGCTATATGAGCGAGAGCAGAAATTACTCTTAACAGATATGCTAGAAATTCATTTTATGGAGTTACCTAAGTTACTCATTAAATGGCGTAACAGAGAGGTAGATCCACGAGAAGATCAACTTGTGCGATGGTTATTATTACTTGAAGCATCCGAAGATGAAGAAATCACTCAGGTATTGGAGGAGATTGCGATGCAAGAAGATCAAGTATTAAAGAAAGCGATGGATGAATGGGAACGTGTTAGCCAAGATCCAGAAGTGTTATTAGCATATGAAGCACGAAGAAAAGCATTATTAGATGAAAAGTCAGCTTTAAAACGAGCTGAGAAACTTGGAGAAGAAAAAGGAAAACAAATAGGTGAAGAAATAGGCGAAAAGAAAGGTATCATAAAGGTGGCCCTAAGTATGATTCAAAAGGGTTTAGATACCCAAACAATCGCTGAATTTACAAACCTTACACCAGAAGAAATTGATAAATTACGTCACCAATAATCATAATTAAAAAAGGACTGCCTAACAAATTAATTTGTTAGGCAGTCCCTTTTTTAACTTCCTCATTATCAGCACATCTAATTTGAAGTTTATTGTAATTGAGTTAGCTTATATTTATTTTCTCTTTATTATGCAGCGTACTAAATGTTATTACGTACTATAGCAGGAAAATATAAGTCTTATATTTTTTCACTAGTGTTGCATTAAAATAATTTCAGTTTTAAAAACACTCAAAATCTTCAATAATCTCGTTTTGCGTAAAGAAAAAGTCCTTTATAATGGATAAAGTCAGGTGGTCATCCCGTCCAAATCCATTAAAAAGGACCCACGTATGGACAAGATTACACCAAAAACTTCATTTGGACAATG
>NZ_JBXDLD010000015.1:0-19131 GCF_056820425.1 Priestia sp. KCTC 13724
GCCTAAAATAATAAAATTGAAGATTTTGAGTCTTTTTAATAGTTAATTTAAATTAATGCAACACTAGTGATGATTTACATGATAAAAAGTTTAGTAAGTAAGGTGTACACAAAAGGTTCACACCATTTATAGGGGTTATTGCTTTTCTTTTCATTTACAATCCAGTAGGATATTGCTTAATCAAACCATCACGTGATGGTTTTTAAAGGGACGGTGACGCTTAGAGTTATTAGTTTGTAGCTAATTATTTGCGTAAAGAAGCGAAAGATAATCAATGTTTACAGAAGTGACTCCCTGAAAAAACTAGCTTTTGTTAAGCATTTGTCATCTGTTCTTTGAATTCTTTATGAGACGAGGCTATCAGAAAACGGAGATAATCTCAGTCAAGGTCAAAAGCAGCTGCTTGCTATCTCAAGAGTTCTACTTTCAGACCCATCATTACTTATCCTTGATGAAGCCACTAGCAATATTGATACTCGAACTGAGCTATAATACCTTCAACAGGCGCTAAGGGCGATATTACAAGGGAAAACAAGCTTTATCATTGCTCACCGACTAAATACTATTCGCCATGCCGATACAATTATGCTTATTGAAAACGGTGAAATTAAAGAAACTGGTAATCATAATGAGTTAATGAAAAAAGAAGGAGTATATTATCGTATGATCCAGCATCAATTCAAGGCTCCAAAAGCTCTCAGTCAATAATAAATGAAGCGAAAAGAAAAAGCTCAACATCTGATGTCATAAAGACAGATGTTGAGCTTTTTTATAAGGAGCTTTACATGAATACTTAACCCGTGACAAATAATAATGTGAAAAATCGATTGCGTAAAAATGAACAGACATAAGAAAATCTTTTCATCTTTAAAATAAAAATCAAATATTTGGATATTTCGTGTCTGAATTGTTAATTTGACAGTATAAAATTAACATTTTTTTTAGACTTTTTACACATAATTAAAGGATTTACAAAACGTTTACAAAAATCAAAATAAAAATTTACAAGCAGAGTTTACTCTATAAGAAATACGAATAGAGTGTCTTGGAGGTTTAGAGATGAAGCTTATAAGAAAGACAGCGATAGGATTACTTGTTCTATCTTTCGTTACTACTTTGGCAGCGTGTGGTTCTTCTGATACTAGCTCAGAAAATTCATCTGGCGGTAGCAATTACACACTAGCAATTTCAGGCTCAACGTCCGTTGGTCCTTTAGCTGAGAAGCTAGCAGCTAAATATGAAGAGAAAAATAACATTAATATAGAGATCAATCAAATTGGTTCTTCTGCTGGAATTACCAACGCAACAAGCGGTGTTTCAGAAATTGGCATGTCTTCACGTGACTTAAAAGAAGAAGAAAAAGCAACTGGCTTAAAAGAGCATATCATTGCTTACGATGGAATTGTGGTAATTACGCATCCTACAAATAAGGTCAAGAATCTTTCAATGGAAGAAGTAAAGAAAATCTTTACTGGTGAAATTACAAATTGGAAAGAGCTTGGTGGAGAAGACATGGAAATTGTCGTCGTTTCCCGAGAAGATGGATCAGGTTCAAGAGATGCATTTCAAGAAATTGTTGGCTACTCTTCTGGAGAGCTAATCAAAAACGCCATTGTTGCGAGTGGAAATGGAAACATTAAAACCACAGTTGCTACAAATAAGCACGCTATAGGATTTGTTTCATTTGAGTATATTGATGAATCTGTTGCTACTTTAAATATTAATGGAGTACAGCCTACAGCAGATAATGTATTGCAGCAAAAATATAGCTTATCAAGACCGTTTCTGTTTGTGAACAAACAAGAGACTTTAAGTGAAGAAGGTCAGAAATTCATTGATTATATCTTAAGTCCAGAAGGTCAAAAAATTGCATCGGATGCGGGCGTAATACCATTAAAATAAAACGGTACGTTTAAGCAATTTTGGAGGAATGAAGTATGTCAACGCCACCTATTAAAAATCAAAATCAAGAAGTTGAAAAATCGAATCGAATGAAGTACATGCTAGAGAAACTGTCGGGAAGATTATTTATGTTATGTGCTCTCCTTTCAGTAGTCAGCTTAGTATTAATTATCGGATTTGTATTTTATAAAGGATTTCATCCTTTTGTTACGCAAGGGTATAGCTTTATTGACTTTCTCTTTGGAGTAGATTGGGTACCTAGTGAAGATAAGTTCGGAATCTTTCCTATGATTGTAGCATCTGTCTTTGCTACGATTGGAGCACTCATTATCGGTGTACCAATTGCCTTGTTTACCGCTATCTTTTTAGCTGAAATTGCGCCTAAAAGCTTAGCGAAAATTGTTTCACCTGCTGTACAGCTTTTAGCGGGTATTCCGTCTGTACTATATGGAGTATTTGGATTAGCTGTTATTGTTCCTTTTCTACAAAATAATTTAGGGCTAGCTCGAGGTCAAAGTTTATTAGCGGTCATTTTAGTTTTAGCTATTATGATGTTACCAACGGTTGTTACAGTATCGGAAACGGCCATTCGTGCAGTGCCAAAAGCGTATCGTGAAGGGTCGTTAGCTCTTGGAGTTTCTAAGATTGGTACAATCTTCAAGGTAGTAGTCCCAGCGGCTAAGTCAGGTATTATGACAGCTGTTGTTTTAGGAATGGGTAGAGCAATTGGGGAAACGATGGCTGTTATATTAGTTGCAGGAAACAGCTTAATTATTCCATCTAGCTTAACTGATAGTGTACGTCCGTTAACGACTAACATTGCGCTAGAGATGGGGTATGCAGCAGGTACGCACCAAGAGATGCTTTTTGCTACAGGGATTGTGTTGTTCTCGTTTATTTTACTTTTAAATTTTGTATTGGCAAAGATCAGTTCAAAAGGAGGTAACTAAGTTGAGGAAGTTTAAAGATAATGTACTAAATGGACTGCTTTGGTTTTCAGCTTTTTTAACAGTTGCCGTCCTAGTTACTATCGTCGGATATATTTTTTATAAAGGCTATCGTTTAATTAACATTGATTTTATCTTTGGAGATTATTCACCTTCAGGACATGACGGTGGAATTTGGCCAATGATTGTCACAACTATCTATACAATTGTTATTTCATTGCTTATTGCCACACCAATTGGAATCTTGGCTGCTGTATACCTACAGGAATACGCAAAACAAGGAAAGCTAGTTAGAGTCATTCGCTTTGCCACGGAAAGTTTAACTGGGATTCCGTCCATTATTTACGGTTTGTTTGGTGCAGTATTTTTTGTTACGACGTTAAAGCTAGGTATGTCAATTATTTCGGCTTCTTTAACACTTACGATTATTGTTTTACCAGTTATTATTCGAACAACAGAAGAAGCATTAAAAGTTGTGCCACGCTCATATCGCGAAGGATCATTAGCTCTAGGTACAACAAAGTTACAAACTTTATATAAAGTCATTTTACCGAGCGCTATGCCGGGTATACTATCTGGTATCATCCTTTCAATCGGTCGTATCGTTGGTGAGTCAGCAGCAATTTTCTTAACAGCGGGAACGGTAGCTGCACTGCCAGAGAGTATTTTTTCTTCAGCTAGAACATTAACGGTTCATTCGTACTTAGTTACGCAAGAATCTGGAGATATTGAGCTTGCCGCGGCAATTGGAATTGTATTGATTGTGGTTATTTTGATGTTAAACTTTGCAACGACTTTTATATCTAAAAAGCTAAACAAAGCGGATTATTAAGAGAGGAGTCGAATGATGAATATAACTATTGATCGTCAGAAGGGTAGCAAAACAAACGTGTTAGGAAATGAGAGGCATTCTGATAAGAAGACAAAAATCAGCGTGAGTGATTTGAATTTGTTTTATGGAGAAAAACAAGCACTGTATTCAGTTTCCCTTGATATAAAAGAAAAAGAAGTCACTGCATTTATCGGTCCATCTGGTTGTGGTAAGTCAACATTTTTACGCACATTAAACCGAATGAACGATTTAATCGACAGTGTCAAAATCAGTGGAAAAGTAATTATTGATAATGAAAACATTTATGAGTCAAGCGATGTAATTAAGCTACGAACAAAAGTAGGAATGGTGTTTCAAAAAGCAAACCTATTTCCCATGAGCATCTATGATAATGTAGCGTATGGACCAAGAATGCATGGTATAAAAAATAAAAAAGAGCTAAACAAGATTGTTGAAGAGAGTTTACGTGGCGCTGCGATTTGGGATGAAGTAAAAGACCGCTTAAAGACATCCGCGCTTGGTTTATCAGGTGGACAACAACAGCGTGTTTGTATTGCTCGTGCAATTGCTATGAAACCAGATGTAATCTTAATGGATGAACCGACTTCAGCTTTAGATCCAATTTCTACTTTAAAAGTAGAAGAATTAATTACGCAGATGAAAAAAGATTATACAATTATTATTGTAACTCATAACATGCAGCAAGCCGCTCGTATCTCAGATAAAACTGCCTTTTTCTTAAATGGTGAGGTCGTTGAATACAGTTCTACAGATAAACTTTTCTCAGTTCCGCAAGATAAGCGAACAGAAGACTATATTACTGGTCGATTCGGCTAATTATGTACATGAAAAAATCCTAGGGAATTTATTTCCCGGGATTTTTTTATTGAAAGAGTGATGCTTTCCATTGAGAAATTCACTAAAATAAAGAAAACGGTAGAGAAAGCGAGTATGAGATGAGAATTCAAAAGTATATTAGCGAAACAGGCTTCTGTTCAAGAAGGCATACAAATCGCTTGATTATAGAAGGCAGAGTGACTGTAAACGGAGTCGTTAGTGATAAGAACACCATGATAGCAGAACATGATGAAGTTCTGATTGATGGAAGGCCTATCCCTCGTAAGGAACAGTCTGTTTATTTAGCGCTTCATAAGCCGGTAGGTATTACGTGTACCGCAGCTAAAGAAGTGGAGGGAAATATAATTGATTTTGTAAATTATCCAACGCGAATCTTTCCTGTTGGCCGCTTGGATAAAGCTTCCGAAGGGCTTATTTTAATGACAAATGACGGCGACATTTTCAACAAGATTCTTCGATCAGAGCATGGTCATGAAAAAGAGTATGTCGTTACAGTGGATAAGGTAATTACAGAGCAGTTCGTGCTGGAAATGGAAAGCGGTGTTGAGATTTTAAATACCATCACCAAGCCGTGTAAGGTCGAAAAAATAAGTGACAATGTGTTTAAGATTATTTTAACTCAAGGACTTAATCGGCAGATTAGAAGAATGTGTAAAGCATTAGGTTATCGAGTTGAGCGCCTGCAGCGGATTCGCATTATGAATATTCACCTAGGAAATTTAGAAGCGGGGGCTTGGAGAGAGCTATCACAGCAAGAATTAAATGAACTGTTGAAAGAGACTGAGACATAAGTAGTTCAGCCTCTACTATACCTGAACGATTGAGAGTTCATAACTTTTAATCGTTCAGGTTTTTTGGTTGATTGTGAAAACAATGTTGGAAACAGGGTGGAATGGAGCGTAGGACACTCGACTCCTGCGGGAAAGAGAGGGAAAACTGAGATCCCGCAGCGCAGCGAGGAAGCTCAGGTTCCTCCCCGCGGAAAGCGAGTGACCGTAGCGCAATGGAACGAACGAGTTAAGACAAATCAAAGAGATGGGAACAGCGAGTGTTCGTCTTTTAGAAGCAATCATTTTGTTATGTCCCAAACTCTTTTCTTTTAAACGTGGTATTCTAGAAGTAAGTTATGAATTGAAAGAAGGAATAAAAATGTACTTAACACTAAAAGAAGCAGCCGAGTATTTATCCTTACCTGAACAATATATTGAAAGTCTTATTCAGCAAGGAAAGATTCGTACTGTTTTTGACGGTGAACAATACGTAGTAAACAAAGAACAATTTAATACGCATTTTGAGCAGCTTGAAAAATATAAAAAGCAGATGGAAGAGTATTTAAGTGAGCCTATTCCAGAAGACATGGATGTAAAAGACGAAGATTAATTCTCACCCTTTTCAGAGGTGATTAAGCACGTTTCAGCCACTAAAAAGAGTATTTAAGTGCTGATATGCGCAAAAAATGTCGAAAAAAGAAAAAAATGACTGAAAATGTAGTTTTTAAGGGTTTGTTTTTTGTATAATAAAGGAAGAAGTTGAAAAAGGAGAATTATATTGGAACAAGCAAAACAATCAAAAATAATTATCTTTATTGCGGTGCTGTTCTTTTTCATTCTTTTTGCTGTTATTATGCTAAAAGCACAAGGGATTTTACATAATCAAGGGGCAGAACCAGATGAAAAAAAACATGTCGCTATTTTAACTAGTGATGTTATTGTAGATCAAAGTTGGGGAAGTTTAGCCTATAAAGGGAAAGTGGAAATTGAGAATGAATTCCCCGTCATTGCAAAGGTTTACACGAACTTCCGAAAGAAGTCTCCCTCTTCAAGCGTGTGAAGGGCGTAGCCCAACGGTAAGGGGGAGATGAATTTCGGTTGGGCGACAGCCCAAAGGCTTTTCCTTTTGCCTTTATGCTCAATATGTTATAATCAGTCTTATAAAGCATAAGGATTGATATAACAATGAATTTAGACAGTAATAACCATTCAGTGTTCTTGATGTATTATCATCTTGTATTAGTGGTTAAGTATCGAAGGAAAGTAATAGATGACACCATTTCAGACTATGCCAAAGATAAATTTGTGTCTTTGAGCGAAAAATATAATATCACATTGCTTGAATGGAACCACGATATTGACCATGTTCATATTTTGTTCAAAGCACAACCCAACAGTGAATTATCGAAATTCATCAATGCCTATAAAAGTGCGAGTTCGAGACTCATCAAGAAAGATTTTCCTCATGTTCGTAAAAAGTTATGGAAAGAAATGTTTTGGTCAAGAAGTTTTTGTTTGTTGACGACTGGTGGTTCACCTATTGAAGTAGTTAAAAAATATATTGAAAATCAGGGGATAAAGTGAGGTGATTTGATATGGCTAAACAAAATAAAGCATACAAGTTCAGAATATATCCAACAGATGAACAGGCTTTGATTATGCGCAAAACTTTCGGTTGTGTTCGCTTTGTCTATAACAAAATGTTAGCAGAAAGAATAGAAACGTATGAAAGTCTAAAAGACGATAAAGAAGCATTGAAGAAGGTGAAACACCCCACTCCTGCAAAATATAAAAAGGAATTTGAATGGCTAAAGGAAGTAGACTCGTTAGCGTTAGCAAACGCACAGCTAAATTTGGATAAAGCTTATAAAGCTTTTTTCAAAGGAAATGCCAAGTTCCCAAAGTTCAAAAGTAAACGACACAAACAAAGCTACACAACCAATGTTGTTAATGGAAACATTCAATTGTTGGATGGTCATATCAAATTACCTAAATTGAAAATGGTCAAAATCAAACAACATCGAAAGATACCATCAGAATACAAAATCAAATCTTGCACCCTATCGATGACCGCATCAGGAAAATACTATATTTCCATTTTGACAGAGTACGAAAAGAAAATTGATTGTAAAGAGATTGAAAAAATAGTTGGGTTAGATTTTGCGATGGATGGTCTATTTGTCGATAGTGAGGGTGAGAAAGCCAATTACTCTAAGTTTTATCGACAAATGCTTGAGAAATTAACAAAAGAACAACGCAAACTATCTCGTAAGAAGAAAGGTTCTTCTAATTGGGATAAACAACGTATTCGAGTGGCTAAAATTCAAGAGAAAGTCGCCAATCAACGCAAGAATTTCCTTCACCATAAATCAAAAGAATTAGTCACAACTTATGATGCCGTCATCATTGAAGATTTGGATATGAAAGGCATGTCGCAAGCACTAAGGTTTGGCAAAAGTGTCGCTGATAATGGTTGGGGAATGTTCACGTCTTTCTTACAGTACAAATTAAAAGAACAAGGGAAACAACTTGTCAAAATCGACAAATGGTTCCCATCTACCCAATCTTGTTCGAATTGTGGAAATATCCAACCAATGCCTATGAACATTCGAACTTACGCTTGTTCGTGTGGTCTAAATCTCGATAGAGATTATAATTCAGCACTAAATATCAAAAAAGAAGGCATCCGCTTATTAGCAAGTGCCTAATAAAATATAAACTCTTGGAACAAGAGGGTTAGCTTGGTCCATTTCGTCAGCTACCAAAAGTGGCGATTACCCAAGAAGCCCCCACTTCAAGCAACCCGTAAGGGTGGTAAGTGGTGGGAGTAGTTCACAACAAGTAGTAACAAAGTAGGTCTTATTGATGCATTTGAAGCTCGTGAAAAGAATAAAGGCTTTGAAAATGGGCTAATGGCGGCGGATCAGAATATTGAATTCTTTTACCGAGTGGTAAATAGTCGAGATGATAGTAAAAAAGCTGTTGAGTTGATGAATGAGTTAGTAGACCAAGGAGTCGACGTCATTTATACTAAAGGAAATTCATACAATCGAGATATTATTAGTGTAGCTAAAGAAAAAGGAATTTATGTCATAGGTTATCTTGATGATCAATCGTATATGGGAGAGAGTCAAGTACTGACAAGCGTTATCAATGATGTACCACAGTCTTATCGCTCCATTATGGAGGACTATTTTAGCGAAAGCGGTTTACCATCAGGAACGGTGGTTTTAGATGAGAATGATGGTGTTTATCGACTTGCTCCTTTTGGTCCTATGTACACAGAAAAAGAGAAGAGCGCAATCGAGGATAGCATAGAAGAATAGTAGCAGGAAGCTAGCAATATAGAAAGTATACAAAGAAAGAGATGATTATGAAGAATGTGATAAGTAAGCTTTTGTTTCGGAGTAAAATCCTAAGTTCACTCTTGGTTATTGCCTTGTTGTTGAGCAGCCTGTCGTTTATTTTTGTATATTCAATCGATGATTTGAGTGTTGTTAGCCAAAAGTTAAAAGACGAAGAGATCCCAGAATTAGTTTGGCTTTCTTACTGGGAAGAAGAGCTGCATGTTAAGCAATACATTGTTTCAAATAATTTAGACAGAAATGATTGCTGTACGAGTGTAGTAACGGAATATAAACAATACGGAAACCATGCAATAAGCAGAGTGGAGAATGATCAGGTAGCTTTTCCAGCATCGCTCCAGCAATTGAAAGAACAAATCCAACTACTTGACTTCCAAATAAATAATAATGTCGCAGGATTAATCGCTTACGAAGATCAAGAAGCAGCTGCTACTTATCTTGACGAGGTTTACTTGCCTCAGCTATACAAGGTACAAGCAGAAATTCAGGATCAAAAAAAAGACGTATCAAATTCCTTAGGTCAATTGTCTGGTGATTTACCGCTTATTATTCGAAACGCACTAATTGGGTTATTAATTTCAATGGTTGTCATTGTATTCTTATCGATTCTTATCTCTTACCGGATGAGCAGAATGCTTACCAAACCTGTGGAAAGCATGACTGCACGAGTCGATCGGATTGCCGATGGTGAGTACGGTTTACGATTAGAAGAAGAGAAGCAAATCGAGTTTCTTAGACTGAGCAAATCAATAAATAAGATGTCTCAAAATCTTTCTGAGTCTTTCCATAAGATAAAGGCAGAGAAGACATACCGCGAGCAAATATTGAACTCATTGCCTGTTGGTATTATTACAGTTAATCATTGCAATAATCATCTTTTCTTAAATGCAGCAGTAAAAAAGATGTTAATGATTAGCTTAAGCGATGTTCAACATGCTTTACATCATGAAGGGAACGACAATGAAGCATTTTGGCGTATTTTGCGTGAGAAAAAAGTAAAAAAGCATCAAAAAGTAACGTACCAGCTCAATCAAGAAGAACGCTGCCTGCTGGTTTCTCAATCACAGCTAGTAGACGATGAAAACAATGTGGTCGGCCGTATCTTCCATTTCATCGACATTACTGATACCGAACAGTTAGAATGTCGCATGCATCAAACAGAGAAACTGGCGCTAGTAGGAGAACTAGCTGCAGGAGCAGCTCATGAAATTCGTAATCCATTAGCAGTTATTCATGGTTTTTTATCACTTATGAACCATGGGCTTTCTGTAGATGAGCGTAAATCGTTTCAGGTTGAGTTACTGCTTAAAGAGCTTGAACGAATTAATTCCATCGTAGAAGAAATGCTGATGCTTGCAAAGCCTAGAGCACCCGTTATGAAAGCAAAAAGAATTGATTATGTACTAGAAGAAATCATTTCGTTTATTACCGCTAATAATCAAGCCTTTACGATTCAAGTAGAGATGGAAAAAGCAATGGTTTGGATTGATGATAAACAAATAAAGCAAGTGGTTCATAACCTGTTGCGCAATAGCATAGAAGCTATGGGTGGGGCTGGCAGGATGGAAATCACCGGAATGGTGAAGAGAAATCAATACTGCATTTATCTAAAAGATAGTGGTACTGGCATCCCAGAAGAGGTTCAAAAAAGTATTTTTTATCCGTTTACTACATCGAAGGAAAACGGCACGGGATTAGGTTTAACCATCGTGAAGACGATTCTTCAAAATCACGGTGGAGATATTGAGTTAGTGGAAACATCTGAAAAAGGAACAACGTTTATGATGACGTTGCCAATAAATTAAAAGACTGCCTGAGCACCAGGCAGTCTTTTAATTTATTGTTCGGTTAAAATAACCGGTCCCTCTTTCGTAATTGCAATGGTATGCTCGTACTGAGCAGATAGTTTTCCATCTGTTGTACGCGCTGTCCATCCGTTTTTGTCCATTTTGGAATGCCAAGTTCCTACGTTTACCATCGGTTCAATTGTAATAACCATACCTTCTTTTAAACGAGGTCCTTTCCCAGGCTTGCCATAGTGGAAAATGGTTGGCTCTTCGTGCATTGTGTTACCAATGCCGTGTCCTGTAAAGTCACGAACGACAGAAAAGCCTTCTCCTTCTACGTAAGATTGGATAGCATAGCCAATATCACCTGTTCGATTTCCAACCTGTGCTTGCTCTATGCCTTTGTATAATGCGTTGTACGTTACATCCATTAAGCGCTCTGCTTCCTCAGAGATTTCCCCAACTTTATGAGTCCATGCTGAATCAGCCAAAGCTCCGTTTAAGTTAACCACCATATCAATAGTAACAATATCTCCGCTTTTTAAAGGTGTCTTCGTTGGGAAGCCGTGGCAGATTTCGTCGTTCAATGATGCACATGTTGCGAACTGGTACCCTTTATAACCCTTTTGCTCTGGCGTAGCACCGTGTTTCTCTAAAAATTTTTCAACAAATTGGTCAATTTGATGCGTCGTAATACCTGGCTTAATCATTTGTTCAATCTCTTTATGACATTGAGCCAATAACTTACCTGCTTCATGCATTAAGTTAATTTCGCGTTCACTTTTTAATGAAATCAAGTAAACTCCTCCTTTTGAATGTATATTCTCTATATCTAAAATGGATTTTTTAAAAATCCAAACTAAGTTTAATCCAAAGTTTATGATAACGCTCCCTAAACTAAAAAAGCAAGAAACCCGCTTGATTTCATGTTTGTAAAAAGGGCATTCAGGGGAGAGTAAAAATGAGACTTCAGCTATAGTTATGGTATAGTTAAAAGATAGAATGAATAATTTAGGAGGGTATGCAGCGATGACTCGAGGAAAAACGTTTACTGGTTATGTTGGAACGTATACAAAAGGTTCAAGTGAAGGAATATACACATTTACATTTGATGCAGAGAAAAAGGAATTAAGAGATGTACGAGCAGTAGCTAAAATCGATAATCCTACATATGTGAACATTAGTAAGAGCAATGAATACTTATATGCTGTTGTAAAAGAAGGAGATAAGGGAGGCGTAGCTTCTTATAAAATCAATTCTGAAAACGGCGATTTAACGTTTGTGAATAAACAAATGCTTGAAGGGCCTTCACCATGTTATGTGACGGTTAACGATAGCAATAACCAAGTATTAACTGCCAATTATCATCGAGGAAGTATTGAGTCATACGTAACTTCTCCTCAAAGTGGCGAAGTGTGGCCAGCCACTTCAGTTATGCAACATGAAGGTAAAGGCCCAAATAAAGATCGTCAAGAAAAGCCACACGCTCACTATTCAGACTTTACGCCAGACGGTAAGTACGCTGTAGCAGTGGATCTTGGCACAGATGAAATTATCACGTATGCTGTTGGAGAAGAAGGGAAGTTAACAAAAGCTCAAACGTTTAACACGGCACCTGGCGCTGGACCAAGACACTTAACTTTCCATCCAAACGGCAAGTACGCGTATGTGATGACAGAGTTAAGCAACGAAGTGTTAGTGTTAGAGTATAACGCGCAAGACGGGAGCTTTACACAACTACAAGCAATCGCAACGCTACCAGCGGATTTTACTGAAAATAGCCAAGGAAGTGCGATTCATATCTCATCAGATGGCCGCTTCGTCTATGCTGGAAACCGTGGGCATAATACGATTGCAACGTTTGCGGTCAATGAAGACGGTCGTAAACTTATATTTGTTGAGTGGACGGATACAAAAGGAGACTGGCCACGCGATTTCGTATTAGATCCAACAGAGCAATTTATTATTGCATCTAATCAAGAGACTGGAAACTTAGTGCTGTTTGAACGAAATGAAGAAACAGGGAAGTTAACGTTTTTAGATTCAATCGTTGATGTGCCGTACGCGGTTTGCGTAAAGTTTTTAAATATATAAATTAACTTGTTGTTTGAAAAACCTATCCGCCTAAGTGGATAGGTTTTTTCGGTTTATCAACAGGAAATTTAGATGATAGTAAAGAACATGGAGAATGTAAGGTTAGAGAAAGGGTGAAATGATTAATGTTTAACAGCAAATATCCATTAGTTCAAGCACCGATGGCAGGAGGAGTATCTACACCTAAGCTAGCGGCTGCTGTTTGCAAAGCTGGCGGAGTGGGCTTTCTGGCAGGAGGGTATAAAACAACATCTGCTCTAAAAGAAGAAATAGAAGAGCTGAAAAAGCAAAAACCCGGTGTGTTTGGTGTGAATTTGTTTGTACCAGAAGAAGAAAGAAACTATGACTTCAAAAAATATGAACAGCATATAAAGCGTATTGCTGTTACGTTGCAGGCAGAAGTAGGCGTTCCAAGGTACCATGACGATGAATGGCAGAATAAGCTCGTTCTCTTAACAAATCACCCTGTTCCACTGGTTAGTTTTACGTTTGGCTGTCCATCAAAAGATGTCATTCTAGCGTTGCAGGAGAAGGGGACGTTCGTCATCGTAACGGTAACAACACCAAAAGAAGCTAAACTGGCAGCTGAAGCAGGGGCGGATGCACTCTGCTTGCAGGGAATTGAAGCGGGTGGCCATCGAGGAAGCTTTGACAACCAAGAGGAGAAAGAGGAAGACTATGGGGTTTTAGAGCTGATTGATCTTGTGAAAAAGCAGTCTAGCTTGCCGCTTATTGCTGCCGGTGGAATTATGGATAAAGATGATGTAGAGATAGTATTGACTGCTGGGGCTAGTGCCGTTCAAGTAGGAACAGCATTTCTTTGTTGTAAGGAAAGTGGAGCAAACCCTACATATAAAAAAGCATTATTAAATAAAACATATAAGGAGACGGCCGTCACGCGAGCTTTTACAGGCAGACGTGCTAGAGGTTTGGCTAATGCGTTTCTGATTTCACATACTGACTCAGCCCCAGCAGCCTATCCGCACGTTCACTATATGACGCAGCCACTTCGGAAAAAAGCTGCTGAGCAAGGGGCGGTAGATTACCTTTCACTTTGGGCTGGAGTTGGTCATAATAAAGTGAAAAGCTGCTCAGCGCAAGAGATTGTAGGGTCCTTAATGACGTAAAAAACCAGAGGCCTACTTAGCCTCTGGTTTTTTTACGATTGGACAAAATGCTTATGCTTTTCATGATGGAAGTTTCCACCTAAATCTTCTACTTTCTCTTTTGTTTCTTGTAAAATTGCTCTTGCTTCCACTTTTTGTTCATCTGTTAATCCTTGTAATAGACGACTTTTACGTTCTGGTAAGGTGATTCCCATTTCTTTAAGCTTTGCGATACCTTCTTCTTTTGTAATGGAACCTTCTTTAATTTGATTCATAATCTTTTTCGCTTGTTCTTTTTGCTCTTCCGTTAAATTGGAAAACGGGTGTTTATGCATTTTTTCAGGCAGGTTAATACCTTGTTCTTTTAACTTAGTATAGGCTTCTTCTTTTGTTAAAGAGCCATCTTTTACTTGTTCCATAATGCTGTGGAACTGCTCTTTTTGCTCCTGTGTTAAGTTGTGGAAAGGATGATCTTTCTTCTCGGGAAATTCCACACCGAGCTTTTCTAATTTTGTTTTTGCCTCGTTCATAACTGCATCCACTTTTTCTTGTGTTTCTGCATCTAGCTGAACGTCATCTTTATAGTGATTTGTTCGCTGAACGATTGTACTTTCACCTACGTTGTCTTTTGTTGCCGCAAACACAGGTGTGTTTACCGCTGCTACTGCGCAGAGAGTTAAACTGCTGGCCAACACATAGCCAAGCCACTTCTTGTTCATTTTTCTCACTCCTTTTTATGTTAAGTTCCCCGATAAAGGAAAAACATATGAGAAGTATGTTGTTCACATTTGATAATGTAACCAGCAATAGTGAAAAAATGGTGAAAGTGGCAAAAAGATTTAAAAAAGATGAGAGGAGCATATTTCCAAGAGTGAATTTCTTTTCATTCACCTCCGAGTATACTATGCTTATTCTTAATTCGTTACATGTATAGGCAAGGAGCATGAATAAAAACATGAATGCTGTAGGAACAATTCTAAAGTTGCTATTAGTTGGCATCATTGTATATGGATTAATCTTTTTCGCTCAAAAAAATTGGCCAATTTCACCTTTTGGCCCCAGCTTAAATGAGTTTAAAGACGCAACGGATCTTCATCCCGCTGTAGTTGAAAAAAGAGATCAGCTTATCGAACAAACAAAAGCACAGGGAATAGATGTTGTCATTACGGATGGCTTTCGATCATTTGAAG
The DNA here is from genome assembly GCF_056820425.1 of Priestia sp. KCTC 13724. Classification (NCBI taxonomy): domain Bacteria; kingdom Bacillati; phylum Bacillota; class Bacilli; order Caryophanales; family Bacillaceae; genus Priestia; species Priestia sp. KCTC 13724. The sequence continues at coordinate 14,852 of NZ_JBXDLD010000015.1, forward strand.
AACAAGACGAGCTTTATGCCCGTGGCCGAACGACTGAAGGACAGATTGTTACGTATTCAAAAGGTGGCGAGTCTTATCATAATTATGGTCTAGCTATCGATTTCGCTTTGCGAATAGATAATGGTGATATTATCTGGGATATGGAGTATGACGGCAATGGTAACGGCAAGTCGGATTGGATGGAAGTAGCTGAAATTGGTAAAGAGCTTGGTTTTGAATGGGGAGGAGACTGGGAAGGATTTAAAGATTATCCGCATTTTCAGTTAAGGCCTGAAGATATAAAATAGAGACTGAGACATAAGTAATTCAGTCAATGATAAACCTAAACGATTGAGAGTTCCTCACTTTTAATCGTTCAGGTTTTTTGTTGATTGTGAAAACAATCAATGTTGGAAACAGAGTGGAATAGAGCGAAGGACACTCGACTCCTGCGGAAAACGAGTGGCCGTATCGCAATGGAACGAACGTGTTCAGATAACCTAAAGAGATGGGAACAGCTAGTGTTCGTCTTTTAGAAGCAATCATTTTGTTATGTCCCAAACTCTTCTATATAAAAGGGGATTAGTCATCCCACTCAACATTCAATACATTTCCGTTCATCGCATCAATATCAACGTTGACTTCATGATTATCGTCAGTGTGAATTTCAATCTCATAGCGCAGCTGATTATCGTCGCGGTCTAACTCTGTTTCAACAATCGTTCCAGCTTGCTCTTTTAATGCTAATTTTTTTGCTTCCTCTAATGAAAGTTTAGCTTCTTCAATACTTATCCCATCATCACGGTCATCGTCATCGTCACTATCTAAGCGTTCTTGATCAAACTCCACTACTTTTCCAGAGTTGAAATCAATGTCCACATCGTATTCAAATTCACCGTTTACGATATCAAATTCATACTTTTTCGTTCTATCATCTGTATCCACGCTCATCTTTGTGATGTTTCCACCATTTGTTTGTTCTAACGCAATTTCTTTTGCTTGCTCTTCTGAAATGGTTGTTGAGTTCGCTGATACAGATTGTAAAGGCTGTTTATCTGTCATAGCGTAAGCACCAGCACCTAATCCACCTAAAATTAAAGTTCCCGTTAATAACGTCGTCGCAAGTTTCATAATCAATAACCTCCTTGTTTTGTTTACATGCTTATCATATCCAGCGAAGATTAAAAGAAAAGGAGAGAAAGATTAGAATTTGATGAGAAATTGGATAGTTTTTGAGAGAATGCTCTCATAATTCATAGAAATAAGCTTATCCACGCTACAAAAGTAGCAGGATAAGCTTTTAATCATCATCGGTCTCAAATTGGATTGATATGATTTCACCTGAATACGCATCGATGAGTACAGTTGCTCCTTCATCTGGGCTTTGATCAATCTCCACTTCGTATAAAAGCTGGTCGTCATCATCTTCTAGTTCAACAGATGAAATGGTGCCCTTTACTTTTTCTAACGCAATTTTTTTTGCTCCTTCTTTGCTGATAAGAGTAGTTAACTGTTCATTTTTTGGGGGATTAGAGATATTTTCGATTGAACCATCTGGGCGGCTGACTTTCACAATATGAGTGCCATCATCACTTTTAATTGTTATATCGTAGTGTTCATTGCTTTCTTTTACGTTTTCAACAGTACCTTGTACACGTTCAAGAGCTTTCTTTTTTGCTTGCTCCTCAGTGAGCTGTGGAGGAGATTTCTCTTGGTTTGTTGATTCACTCACTTTTGAAAAATCGACAATGTCACCTGAAACTCCATCAACCATGATTTCGTACGTATTGTTTTGATTGGTAAGCTGTACGTGAAACTGATTGTCTACTTTTTTAATTCGCTCAATCTGACCTTCATATTTTTGCTTAACGAGGCTTTGTATGTCGCTTTCTGATAAAGAAGAAGCATTTGTATTGTTTAAAGCTGTTACCCAATACCAAATTCCGATGGCTACAGCCAGCGCGCTTAAAACCATAATAAATGTTCGTTTCATAGTATCACCTCCAACTGATTATCTCATTGGTTTATGATAATGAAGTTAAAAGAAGATTAAAATTTCATGAGAAATAGATTGGCAAGTGAACTTGTACGATGGTTCCTTTACCTTCTTCACTATCGATATGAATAGTACCTTGATGTGCTTTAATAATTTTTGCTGCAATGGCCAGACCTAATCCAGAGCCACCAGTCTCGCGGTTTCTTGCTTTATCTACGCGGAAAAAGCGCTCATAAACGTGAGCCAAATCCTCTTTTGGAATACCGATTCCCTGGTCTGTAATTGTAATAAGACACATGTTCTCTGCTGAGGTGGATACGGTTAACTCTATTGATTCCTCGCTATATTTAATCGCATTATCTAGTAAAATATAAAGAAGCTGCTTAAGCTTTTGCTCATCGCTACTAACTTGAATTGGATGCGGTGAAGGCTTTACATGAATTGTTCGCTGGAATGCTTGCTGCAGACTGCGACCCGTTTCAATACATAGGGTGTTAATATCAGTTGGCTGTATATGTAAGTCCAACTGGGAGTCATCTTTTGCTAAGACAAGCATTTGCTCTGTTAAAGTCTTCATCCGAATTGACTCTGAGTGAATGGATTCAACCGCTTCTTCCAGTATGTCAGGTCGCTTCATTCCCCAGCGCTTTAGCATATTCGCATAGCTTTCAATGACTGTAAGCGGTGTTTTTAGCTCATGGGAAGCATCAGATACGAACTGTTCCTGTTTTTTATAGTTTTCTTCAAGTAAATCCATCATGTTGTTAAACGTATTAGCCATTTGGTCAAGCTCATCTTTAGAGGATGACTTCGTTGTAATTCGTTTAAAGGTACGTGAGGTTTGAATATCTTCCATTGTATAAATGAGTGATTGAATTGGCTGTAAAACCACCTTGCTTAAAAAGCGACCACCAATAACGGTTGGAACTAAAATAATAAAAGAAGCCACAATTAGAATAATGCGTAAAATCCCTAAAGACTGCTCAACATCCACTAATCGTTCGGTAAGTTCCAGGCTCACAACATTATCGTTTGTCCAAATAATAGGCATTGATGCACTTGCATAAATGGCGCCTGATTCCTGTGTAACATCGGTGTGTTCATTTGTTCGGTAGGTTGCATTTAAACTGCGAAGCGATAGCTCATCCTTTAAGGTTGTTAGCAACGATTTGTTATTTTCATCAATAATGCGAATCATCCCGTTTAAAGGGACGTAAGCATTGAATAAGTTTCGTGGTTCAACAGCGGTTGAGCCACTTCTGTTAAAGCCCTCTGCAATATCATCAACTTGACTATCCAAGCGTTCTATGGCATTGTCTGTCATGGTTTTTTTAAAGATAAAGTAGATTGAGCTATTGGTTACGAGAAGCAGCAAGATAAGAAGGAGCGTTGTAAATAACGTAATTTTCGTTTTTAGCTTCATCTCATTTATTCCTTTAACATGTAGCCAACGCCACGTACAGTATGAAGGTAAGGAGTTGAATAAGGTGCATCAAGCTTTTTGCGAAGATAGCGAATGTATACATCTACTACGTTTGTATCTCCGTAGTAATCAAATCCCCACACATTTGTCAGAAGTTGTTCCCGACTAAGAACTTGATTTTGATTCTTTAATAAGTAAATAAGCAAATCAAATTCTCTTGGTGTCAGTTCAATTGTATTTTTTTCTCTTGTGACTATCCGCGTTTTTTCATCAACGGTTAAGTCGCCAATTTGAAGGAGTGGGTTTTCTTCAATAGCAGTAGACTGGTTGCGAAGCCAAACGCGAATGCGGGCAAGTAGCTCTTCAATTTCAAATGGCTTCGTCATATAATCGTTTGCCCCTAAATCAAGTCCGCTAATTTTATCAGGAAGTGAATCGCGAGCTGTTAACAAAATCACTGGTGTAAGCTGATTGGTAGATCGAATTCTTCTCAATACTTCAAGACCACTTAACCCTGGAAGCATGACGTCAAGAATGAGTAAATCAAATTGTTGACTCTGAAATAGCGATAGCCCTTCTGTGCCAGTATGAGCAGTAGCAGTTTCGTATCCCTCGTATTCCAGCTCAAGTTGAATAAGCCTTGCAATTTTCTTTTCGTCTTCAATTATTAAAATCTTTCCTTTGCTCACGGTAAACCTCCTCAAAAACAGTTTGTAATTGCGTACATTATAGCATGAAAAGAAGCCGCAAGCTGTTTTTAATGAAATAGTAATAGATTTTCAAATAAAGGTTGATTTATATATAATATTAATGAATGATCACTAGTGTTGCATTAATTTAAATTAACTATTAAAAAGACTCAAAATCTTCAATTTTATTATT